>NZ_BQYI01000001.1:0-2500 GCF_027923405.1 Paenibacillus sp. YYML68
TGCAACTAAAGTGGCTCGGGACGGAATCGAACCGCCGACACGAGGATTTTCAGTCCTCTGCTCTACCATCTGAGCTACCGAGCCTCAACATTGATTTTAAATAATGGCGGAGCCGACGGGATTCGAACCCGCGGTCTCCTGCGTGACAGGCAGGCATGTTAGGCCTCTACACCACGGCTCCGTGCCATATTTAAGTGGTGCCGCCGAGAGGACTTGAACCCCCAACCTACTGATTACAAGTCAGTTGCTCTACCAGTTGAGCTACAGCGGCATGTTACGTTATAGTTATCCACAGCATGTGGATGGTGGAGGCTGACGGGATCGAACCGCCGACCCTCTGCTTGTAAGGCAGATGCTCTCCCAGCTGAGCTAAGCCTCCATGGGATTATTGGTAGCGGCGGAGGGGATCGAACCCCCGACCTTACGGGTATGAACCGTACGCTCTAGCCAGCTGAGCTACACCGCCATTTATACAACCAAGGAATGTAATACGGAGAGAGAGGGATTCGAACCCTCGCACCACTTACGCAGTCTAACCCCTTAGCAGAGGGTCCCCTTGAGCCACTTGGGTATCTCTCCATGACATAACCTTATCAAGGCTTATCCCTTGAAAACTGGATACGAAACTAAGCACGCTGATGCTCTGTATTAGCTTTTGCTTCCGAAGTACGTTTACTTCGTATGCTTACGAAGTGCATTTACTCCGTAAATGCTTTAGGATAAGCCCTCGACCGATTAGTATTCGTCAGCTACACACGTTACCGTGCTTACACCCCGAACCTATCAACCTCGTCGTCTACAAGGGGTCTTACATACTGGGAAATCTCATCTTGAGGGGGGCTTCACGCTTAGATGCTTTCAGCGCTTATCCCGTCCGTACTTGGCTATCCAGCCGTGCTCCTGGCGGAACAACTGGTACACCAGCGGTACGTCCATCCCGGTCCTCTCGTACTAAGGACAGCTCCTCTCAAATTTCCTACGCCCGCGACAGATAGGGACCGAACTGTCTCACGACGTTCTGAACCCAGCTCGCGTACCGCTTTAATGGGCGAACAGCCCAACCCTTGGGACCTACTTCAGCCCCAGGATGCGATGAGCCGACATCGAGGTGCCAAACCTCCCCGTCGATGTGGACTCTTGGGGGAGATAAGCCTGTTATCCCCAGGGTAGCTTTTATCCGTTGAGCGATGGCCCTTCCATACGGTACCACCGGATCACTAAGCCCGACTTTCGTCCCTGCTCGACCTGTTTGTCTCGCAGTCAAGCTCCCTTATGCCTTTGCACTCTGCGAATGATTTCCAACCATTCTGAGGGAACCTTAGGGCGCCTCCGTTACATTTTAGGAGGCGACCGCCCCAGTCAAACTGCCCACCTGACACTGTCCCCATACCGGTTCACGGTACCAGGTTAGAACTCCGATACGATCAGGGTGGTATCCCAACGGCGCCTCCACCGAAGCTGGCGCTCCGGCTTCTCAGGCTCCCACCTATCCTGTACAGATCGTACCAAAGTCCAATATCAAGCTGCAGTAAAGCTCCATGGGGTCTTTCCGTCTTGTCGCGGGTAACCTGCATCTTCACAGGTATTAAAATTTCACCGGATCTCTCGTCGAGACAGCGCCCAAGTCGTTACGCCATTCGTGCGGGTCAGAATTTACCTGACAAGGAATTTCGCTACCTTAGGACCGTTATAGTTACGGCCGCCGTTTACTGGGGCTTCGGTTCACAGCTTCGGATTGCTCCTAACCGCTCCCCTTAACCTTCCAGCACCGGGCAGGCGTCAGCCCGTATACTTCGCCTTGCGGCTTCGCACAGACCTGTGTTTTTGCTAAACAGTCGCTTGGGCCTTTTCACTGCGGCCCCCTCGGGCTATTCACCCTACCGAGGCACCCCTTCTCCCGAAGTTACGGGGTCATTTTGCCGAGTTCCTTAACGAGAGTTCTTCCGCGCGCCTTAGCATGCTCTGCTCGCCTACCTGTGTCGGTTTGCGGTACGGGCACCTTCTCCCTGGCTAGAGGCTTTTCTTGGCAGCTTGAACTCATGACCTTCGGTACTTATATTTCCCTCCCCGTCACAGCTCAGCCTTACGGTTAGCGGATTTGCCTACTAACCAGCCTTGCTGCTTGGACGGACATCCATCAGTCCGCGTCACTATCCTTCTGCGTCACCCCATTGCTCATAACGGTTCACGGTGGTACAGGAATTTCAACCTGTTGTCCTTCGACTACGCCTTTCGGCCTCGCCTTAGGTCCCGACTTACCCTGAGCGGACGAGCCTTCCTCAGGAACCCTTAGGCTTACGGCGGATCAGATTCTCACTGATCTTTTCGTTACTCATACCGGCATTCTCACTTGTATGCAGTCCACCAGTCCTCACGATCTAGCTTCTACCCGCATACAACGCTCCCCTACTGCCCTTAATGGACCCATAGCTTCGGTGGTGTGTTTAGCCCCGTTACATTTTCGGCGCAGAGTCACTCGACCAGTGAGCTATTACGCACT
>NZ_BQYI01000001.1:7500-240000 GCF_027923405.1 Paenibacillus sp. YYML68
CGCGTAGCCGCCTGCACGAGCTCGCCGCCCTCATAGGTCAGATTCAACGTCAAGCCATCGAACTTCAGCTCCACGACAAAAGACAGCTCCGGCAGCGGGCTATCCGGATGCTGGGCATTGTACTCGTTCACGAGCTTCAGCGCACGGTTGTACCACGCCATCAGATCGGCCTGATCCTGCGCCTTATCGAGGCTCCACAGACGAGCTAGATGCTTGTGCGGCTCGAAGCCCTTCAGCAGCTCGCCGCCGACGCGGGCGGTCGGCGAATCGGGCAGCACAACGCCCGTCTCCGCTTCCAGCTCCGTCAGTCGTGTATACAGCGCGTCCCACTCGGCGTCCGAGATGAGCGGCTCATCCAGCGTATAGTATTGATAATTGTGCTTGTTGATCTCGTCGACAAGCGTTTGCATCGTCTGCATGACATCGGGCTGGGTCACTTGGGAGCTCATCCTCTCCATCATTAATTAAGCATGAATTAAGCCTTCTCAATCGGAGCGAACTTCGCCAGCAGCCGCTTCACCCCGACCGGAGCCGGGAACGCGATCTGCAGCTCCGTATCATCGCCGGCACCCTTGATCGCGACGACGGTGCCGGTGCCCCACTTGCCATGCTTGACCTTGTCGCCCATGGCAAAGCTGGCGGCCTTCGCCGCGCCGCCGCCCGGCCCAGAGGCGGCGGCGGCTCCAGCTGCGGCGGGCCTTGCGCCCCCGCCGCTGAAGCTTACGGCCGCGCCGCGAGACTGCGCGGCCGAGCCTGCGGCAGCGCCGAAGCCTCCGGCGCTGCCAAAGCGGCGCTCGCCGCGTTCCCACGCGGCAGAGGCGCCGCCGCCCGCGCCACGCGGGGCGAAGCCGCCCGCGCGCGCGTCGCGGGCGTTCTCCACGAGCTCCGGCGGCAGCTCGTGCAGGAATCGGGACGGCGCATTGGCCGCCGTCCGACCGAACAGCGTGCGCATCTGCGCGCACGTCAGGAACAGTTCCTCCTCGGCGCGGGTAATGCCGACGTAGGCCAGACGCCGCTCCTCCTCGAGCTCCTCGTTGTCCATCAGGGCGCGGGAATGCGGGAATACGCCCTCCTCGAGGCCCATAATGAAGACGACGGGGAACTCGAGTCCTTTGGCACTGTGCATCGTCATGAGCACAACGCCCTGCTTGCCCGCCTCGGGATCGTCGTTCATCGAATCGATGTCCGCGATCAGCGCAAGATCGGTCAAGAACGATACGAGCGACTTGTCCTCGTTGCGCTTCTCGAAGTCTTGCGTCACCGACAAGAATTCGTCGATGTTCTCCAGACGCGCCTCCGACTCCAGCGTATTCTCACGCTTCAGCTCCTCGCGGTAGCCGGTCAGCTCCAGCACCTGCTCCGTCAACTCAGTGACGGACAAATATTCGAGCATGCGGTGCAAATTCTCGATCATGTCGCGGAAATTGCCGAGCGCGCCAGTCGCCTTGGCCGTGAGACCGAGCATGTCGACATTTTCCAGCATGGCAAACATCGATACACCGTAAGTCGCCGCCGCTGCCGCAAGCTTCTCAACCGACGTATCGCCGATGCCTCGCTTGGGCACGTTGACAACGCGCGCGAAGCTGATGTCATCATCCGGGTTCGAGATCAGACGCAGGTAGGCGAGAATGTCCTTAATCTCCTTACGATCGTAGAACTTGACGCCGCCGACGATCTGGTACGGAATATCGGACTTGATGAGAATTTCCTCGATGACACGGGACTGGGCGTTCGTGCGGTACAAAATCGCGTGATCCTTGAAGAGGCGACCCTTGTCGACATTCTTGCGTATTTGACCGGTGATATAATACCCTTCCTCGTGCTCGGAGTCGGCTTGATAGAAGCGAATCTTCTGGCCCTCACCCTTGTCCGTCCACAGGTTCTTCGCCTTGCGTCCGGCATTGTTCGCGATGACCTTGTTCGCCGCATTCAGAATGGTCGAGGTCGAACGGTAGTTCTGCTCGAGTAGTATCGTCGCCGCGGCCGGATAGTCCTTCTCGAAGTCGAGAATATTGCTGATGTCCGCGCCGCGCCACCGGTAGATCGATTGGTCGCTGTCGCCGACGACGCAGATGCGCTTATGCTTGTCCGCCAGCATGCGCGTGATCATATATTGAGCACGGTTCGTATCCTGGTACTCGTCGACGTGAATATATTGGAACTTATTCTGATAAAAGTCGAGCACCTCGGGCACCTGCTTAAACAGCTCGATCGTCATCATGATCAAGTCGTCGAAGTCGAGCGAGTTGTTGCTGCGCAGCTTTTTCTGATACAACGCATACACCTTCGCTACGATACTGTCAAAATAATCACCGATCTGCTTCTCCAGCTGCTCGGGCGTCTTCAGCTCGTTCTTGGCGCCGGATAGCGCCGCCTGGACGGCCTTGGGCTCGAATTTCTTGGAGTCGATATTCAGCTCCTTCATACAATTCTTGATAACCGACAGCTGATCGCCGGAGTCGAGAATCGAGAAGCTGGACGTGAAGCCGATACGAGAGATGTCTCTGCGCAAGATGCGAACGCACATCGAGTGGAACGTCGATACCCAGATGTCCTGTCCCTGCGGACCGACGAGCGAGCTGACGCGCTCCTGCATCTCCCGCGCCGCCTTGTTCGTGAACGTAATGGCCAGGATGCTCCAAGGCGCCGCCTTGCGCGTAGCGATCAGGTAGGCGATGCGGTGCGTCAGCACGCGCGTCTTGCCACTGCCCGCTCCAGCCATAATAAGCAGCGGACCGTCGGTCGTCTCGACCGCCTTCCTCTGCTGCGGATTCAGCTTCTGGATCGCCTGTAAAATATCAACCGGTTCGTTCATAGTGCCCCTACCCTTTCTTAAACGTATTCCTTCACAGCCTGCACCGTTGCAAGCGCCCGCTCCACATCGTCGTAGATGAGGTTGCCGACCACGACCGTATGCGCGGCGGCGGCTGCCTGCTTCGCCTTGTCGGGACTATCAATGCCTCCCCCGTACAACAGACGCGCATGCTTCAGCAGCCCCTTCACCCGCTTCACAAGCTCCATATCACCGAAGGTGCCGCTGTACTCCAGATAAATAATCGGCAGGCGGAACAGCTGGTCCGCCATTCGTGCGAACGCCTCGACATCACGAACGGATAGCTGCGTATCCGCTTCTGTTACTCTCGCTGCCGTCGAATCGGGATTCAATATGATATAGCCCTCTGGGGCAATATATTGCCAATCCATCACAGCCCCGTATTCCTTCACCGCCTGCTGCTGGCGTCCGACGATCCATTCCTTATCGCCTGCGTTCAGTACGACAGGAATGAGGAACAGGTCGAAGCCCGGCACTAGCGCCTCCTGCTCGGATACCTCCAGCACGCACGGCACCTCGTACCGCCTGATGCGGGCGAGCAGATCGACCGTATTGTCGAACGTCACACCACTGGAGCCGCCGACCATGACCGCGTCCGTGCCGGACAAGCAGATGCGCTCGAGCGCCTCATCAGACAGCTCCCGATCCGGGTCGAGCTTGAATACATGCCTCCATTGTTCAATCATTGAATGCATCGTCATGATACCCTTTCATCCCCTGTAGGTGCCGCTTCCAGCGACATGCTTACTATCTACAAGTAAGTCTATGCTACCGAGCAGGTGGTGTCAACGAAGGCTGGACCTTGGGTTCAGCACTTGAAATCGAACGGGCGTTCGAATATAATGAGAACATACGTTTGATATTGTAGCAAAAAAAACGGCTCCCTGTTGAGCTGCAAGTCCAGCTTGACGGGAGCGGTATGTGGGCAGCCTCAACAGCCGCTTCTATATGACAACGGTGCACAGTCTACGAGATCGTCTTGAACTGGGTAATCGTCAGCTGATTGCCATCCAGTCGATACTCCGATACGTGCTCCATAATGGAACGGACCGGCTCCTGCTGCGTGTTCACGCCGCGGAGTGTAATCCGATAGACGCCCGCCTCCGGCTGCGCCTTCTTCAGCTCATACTCGCCCCACTCGCTGCGCAGCCCGAGCATCGCCTTCGTGCTATAGGCCTGATACGTGCCCAGACGCTCGTCCTCACGATAGAAATATTCAATTAAGCTGTCTGCCACCTCAGGCGCGTACACTTTACATAAATATTGACGCATCTCTTGTCTTGCGTATTTATCCATCTCTCCGGTAACGGGCGAAGACAGCACCTTATGGGTCCAATCATCCACTTGCTTAATCCAAGTAATCATCTCTTGATCCGACTTCTGCAAGATACCCTTATCCATCGGCGGCGGTGTCAGCTGACTGAACGTCTGGAGCAAGCGATCCTTGCCGACGGTCTTCAGCATCGTCTTCGTATCGGAAGCTTCCATACGCTGCTGCTCCGTCTGACAGCCGCCGAGTAATGCAGCAGCGATCGTCAAGGCTAGAAGCAGCTTCATTGTGTTCATTCTCATGACAGAACCTCCCCATGTTGACGGTTTTATCGTATTATGCGTCACCAGCGGGAAAGTATACTTCGGGGCAGCCTCTGTGGGGGCGAGCGGAGAAGTAGACTTGTTGCTATCGCACGCTTCCGCTTCCGTAATGAGACAATGGACTGCGCCTATAAAAAGCTCCACCGCGAAGCACCTTAATCGTTAATCATATGTAAGCAGATGAAACGAAGAGGAGCTGACCTTGATGCCAGCAACGAAAGCGTTAGGCACCTGTGAGCTGTGCGAGCGAGAGGAGCTCGAGACGACGAAGCATCATCTGACGCCGAAGGAGAAGGGCGGCACGTTCCTGCCTACTGCCCAGCTATGCATATCCTGCCACAAGCAGATTCACGCGCTGTTCACGAACGAGGAGCTGGAGGCGGAGCTGCATACGCTGGAGTCACTGCGCACTCACGAACGGATGCGGGGCTTCATTCGCTGGATCAAGAAGCAGCCGGCCTCCGCCCTGCCCAAAATTCGTAAATCAAAGCATGTTCGAGACTCTCGTTGATGGAATATTAAGGAATCTATGACTATAATGGAGAAGGGGGTGCTGGCAAGCATCGGAAGGGAGAATTAGTAAGATGACGAAGCCCAAACTGTTCATTGGCTCCTCTCGGGAAGCCATTAAGCTCGTCAACGCGCTCCATCGGCTGCTCGGCTATTATGCGGAGGTCACCCCTTGGCACGCCGGCGTCTTCGAGGCCAATAACAGCGCGATGGACGATCTGGAGACATGCTTGCGCACCAGCGACTTCGCCGTGTTCGTCTGCTCGCCTGACGATGTGGTCTTCATGCGGGACAAGGTGTACCTGGCTCCGCGGGATAACACCCTATTCGAGATGGGGCTGTTCTGGGGCAGATTGCAGCGCGAGCGGGTCTTCTATCTCGTACCCGAGAAGACCGAGACGCATAAATATAATAAGAAGGTCGATCAATTCCACATTCCGTCCGATCTGCAAGGACTCACCGTCCTACGGTACGAGTCTCGCTCAGACGGCAACCTGACGGCAGCCGTGAACGTCGCCTGCGACGAGATCATCAGCCGCATCGAGAAGCTGGGCGCCTTCGAGGACCCTCGTCATCAGCTCCAACAGGCAACGGAGCTGCTGGAGCAGCGACAAGCGCTGCTCCACTTCTTCGTCGAGCTTCATAAAAAAAGCATCAGCGGCGAGGAAGAGCCATATACCAGTTTATATGAGGCGTTCCGCAATGCTTACAGCGCAGCAGCGCTGGCTGGCTTCAAGGTAACGGGCGCTGCCATCTGGAAGGCTGAAGGAGCAAGCGGAATCCGGCAAGTAGCAGGCAATGTCGGCCGGGGCAGCTTCTACGCCTTCGACGCCTTGGGCGCTCATGGAGCCGGAGACGATCAAGCGACGCGCCTGTTCGTCGTTGAAGCATACCTGAACCGAAAAACACAGGTGTGCTTGTACGGACAGCATGTTGCCACCGTCTATTTGCTATGCTACCCTATAGGTAAGGAGCTTGTCTTCACCGTCTATCTATCCGGAACGAAGCCCGTTACGGACGATGACCTGAGACGGCTCGAGAATGACAACAGGGAATTGATGAGCACGATCCATTACCTGTATGGAGGGGAGTCCGATGGGTAAGCCAAGAGCAAGAACTGTCAGGCCGGGCAGAAGAGCAGCTGAGCGCCGCGCCTCCTTGCCGATTCTGGCCATCCGCGGCCGCAAGCGCGTCGTCGGTCTTGCACCATACCTGGACGGCGGGGATAAGCAATACACGCTGGTGCTGGAATGGAAGACGAATTATAACAAGCCGTCCTTTGTGTGACGCGATCTTTATGAAGCTCTCGGCCTCGTGCCGAGAGCTTTTTTGTCGGTGAAGGGATATTGCATAAGCTCGAACAAGCAGAGGATTTCGTCATACGAAAAACCCCGAGCGTCGCCTTGCTTCGACACCCGGGGCTGGCTGCTTATTGGCTGAGCCTTGATCCTGCTGCCTTAAAATACGTAGGTGCCGCTGTTGCCGGACTGAGTGCCTGAAGTCTGGGACTTCGACTGGACAGAGGACGTGCTCACGCTGCTGCCAGAGCCGGTCACATCAGACGATGTGCTGCTTGGATACGAGTAGCTTGTACCTTGCTGGCGCGACGCTGTCGTGCTGTAGCCGGATACGCCGTAGTTGACGTTGCCATAGCCCGCTGTGCTATAGCCGGATGTGCCGTAGCCCGACTTGGAGTAGTTCTGGTCTTGCTGGTTCTTGCTTGTGTAGCTCTCTTGCGTCTGACCTTGGGTGCTGTACTTGCCGCCGCTCGTGTAATCGTTGGACGACTTGCCCGCGTAGTAGTCCTGAAAGTCTTGGCTGTCCGTACCGGATACAGACGACTTCACGCTGAAGTCGTTATCGAACGACTGAACTTGAGCCGACGATGGGCCATAGCCGTAGCTGCTCTGCTGAGGCGTCACGGTGTAGCCAGACAACTTTGTGCTCGGGCTGTAAGCGGTGCTTGCTGCCTGCTGCTGATTCTGTCCGTACGGGTTGATCGTCGAAGACGAGATGTGCTGGCCGCCGTAGCCTGCCTGACCTTGACCTGCTGCCGCATAGCTAGGCTGGTAGCCATGCTGCGCGTAGCCTCCTTGCGGAGCTGACGAATGCTGCTGGGACGTCTGGTACGTGCTGGCGCCTGCGAACACCGTGCGCAGCGCTTGCTGCACCGTCACTTGCAGCTGCTCGGCCTTGCGGATCTGCTGCTGCAGCTCCTGCTGAATTTCTTGCTGCGTCGCCATACGAATCTGACCGTAGCCTTGCATCTGAGACAGAACGGTGTACAGCTCAGCTTGATCCTGCAGCGTCTTCTGGCACAGCTGCGTGAACATTTGGCGAATAGCCGGGTGGGAAGCTTCCAGCGCTGCCGTCGTGTACTCACGTGCCGAACGCTTCAGCTCGGACAGGACGAGATTCGCGACATCCTTCTCGTTCAAGTGCAGGTGCGCGCCTTGACCTTGGGTCTGGTTGCTCGTATTGATCATTGTCGATTGTTGTTGTGCATACATCGTTAGCCGCAACTCCTTATGTACGTATTCGTTAGTGGGACATTTGCGTCTGCTGCTGCAGTGTGCGGAGCAGCTGGTCGGTGTGCTGCAGACGATCCTGCGCGATCTGCGCCAGCTTCTGCTTCAGCTGCTGGTCCTGGGACTCCGCTACGCCTTGGATAGCGATCTTCGCGATAAGGTCTTCATTCTTCAAGCAGTCCGTGATATAAGCGAGCTCCTTGGAGCTTACCGTGTTCATGCCTTGCATGTGCATCGATTGTTGTTGCTGCTGTTGTTGCTGTTGCTGCTGTTGGCTGTACATGGATAAATCCCCCTTTCGTTCGTTGACAATTGTTAGAATACCCAGGCCGTGGCAAAATATGTATCGCATGCTTGAAAATTTATCGCGCTTATTCACCCCAAGCTCGCAATGGCAGGTAGGTGGAAAGTGAAATGAATTCCATAAGAAAAACCGATGTCCACCGGACATCGGTTCTCTCGCCAGTCTATCCTGAAATAACAGGACCGCCATGAAGGTTCACGTAAGCGGCATGAATGATTATTGTACGTTAAAGCGCGCGACGAGTTCGGAAAGCTCCCGCATCGAGTGCTGCAGCGCTTCTGCCGAGGACGCAATTTCCTGCATCAAGGCAAGCTGCTCTTCACTTCCCGCCGCTACATGCTGAGCGTTAGCAGAAGCCACTCTAGCGATTCCAGAAAGCTCCTCAATGGCCGCATTCACCTGCTCGGAGCTGGCCGCCATTTGTTCAGAAGCCGCAGATACCTCCAGCACCTGCTCATCTACAAGACGAATCTTCTCCAGTATGTCGCTGAAAGCACCCCCTGCCTGAAGCACCCACTGCGTCCCCTTCTCCATATCCGTTACGCCATTCTCCACACTCATCACAGCCTCAGTCGAATAACGCTGAATCTCTGTAATCAGCCCGCCCACTTGCTCCGCTGACTTCTTCGTCTGATCGGCGAGCTTCCGAATCTCTTGCGCGACCACTGCGAAGCCCTTGCCATGCTCGCCGGCGCGCGAAGCCTCGATGCCCGCATTCAAGGACAGCAGATTCGTCTGGTTGCTAATGGCCGTAATGACCTGCATAATGTTGCCGATCTGCTGGGAATGCTCGTTCAGCTTCAATATAATGCTCGCCGTATCTTGGACGGTACGACTCGCCTTATGCATGCCAGTCACCGCTTGTTGAATTCTCTGGTTGCCGTCAGCTGCCTTACTAAGCGTTACTTCCGAGTAGCTCCTGGCAATCGTCGACGACTCTGCGATACGCTGAATGCCTACAGACAGCTCTTCCATCGCCCTCGAGCTCTCTTCACTTGCATTCATCTGCGTCTCCGCGCCTGCTGATACCTCCTGCGCATTCACAGCAATTGTCTCCGCTACTTCACCTGTCTGCTCTGCGCTCGCAGCCAGCTGATCCGAAGTCGCCGCCACCGTGGCGGTGTGCTCGGATACCGTCATGATCATGGTGCGCAGGTTATCGGTCGTCCGGTTGAAGTGCTCGGCCATCTGACCGAACTCGTCACGAGTCGTGACCTGGATATGATGCGTAAAGTCTCCGCAAGCGAGTCGTTCGGAGAGCTGATGAAGCTTGCGAATATGAAGGTTCAGCCTGTGCACATACCACCAGATCGTGATCGAAATAAGGACAACGCCCGCCACTCCGATCCAGAGGAGGTTACGGATTAAGCTGTATACAGGAGCCATCATTTCGTGATTCGGCAACACGGTGGCGATAATCCAGCCCGTACCACGTATTTCTTGATACGCTACATGCTGAACGCCCGCTTCGCTGATATACTTGGCAGTTCCTTTCTTATCAGCGAGCATCTTCCTAGCCATCTCGGCAAGCTCGGGGTTCGCATCCTCCTGCAACTTGACCTTCATGACACGATCTTGATCAGGTCCTGCGACATAGAGTCCATCCTTGGCAATCATGAAGGCCCAGCCGCTGCTGCCTACCTTCACATCCGATATCATCTTCTGTAAGGTGGTCAAATCCATATCGACCGTCGTCACTCCAATGAACTTACTCTGCGTGTCATATACAGGCGAAGCAGCCGTCGCCATCGTCACCTTGGACACCTCATCATAGAAGATGTCGGTGAACTGCGTAACCTTCTGATTCACTGCAATCTTATACCACGCCTGATTCAAGTAATCGAACGCCGGATCGTTATACTCATCCGTAGACTGTATCCCGTTCTTATCACGGAACGAATACGTGGAGAAATATTTGGTCTTGGCCTGATAGGCATTAGCCTCCAAAAACACACCCAGCCCGAACGCATCCGGATTCGCTTCGAGTCCGCGTTTGAACATCGACTCGTAGTCTTGCAGATCCAGCTTCTTATGCGTGTCTGTTAGAATACGCGCCATCACCTCAGATAGCTTCTGATGAACCATCATCCGTCCCTCTACATCTGACGCGATGCGGTGAAGCTGCTCCTCCATAGCGACCTCGCTTTGCTGCGAAATAATGCGACTTGCATACAAGTAAGAAGCCCCTACCACAGCAGTTAACACGATCATGACAACAGGTAAGAACAGAAGTAACGTTTTGGCTCGAATACTCTTGAACATATGTGAATGGCCTCCAATTCTTTTTTCTACATAATTCGACACCATTCGATCGAACCCTTCTCTCAAACGTTCAGATCCTTTCATTTATTTCTTTCAATTCCTTATCAATGTATAAATTAGCAAAAAGCCCCCGCGTCAGAGATTACTCGTAACGTCAGGGGCTCCTGAACAATGTATTCACTTACAGTCAGGCATTCCACCTGCATGTCTAACGTCCTGCCTCACTTCTCCTTCGCGTGATCGGCCAGCTCCTGTACGCTCGCCATCGGTACGGCCAGCGCCCAGTCGCTGCCTGCGCGCACGATCCAGACAAGGTCACCCTCGACCTTGCCGGTATAGGTCACGGTCGACTCGCCGCTGTCCTCGGCCGCGTTCTTCAGCTCGAGGCGCAGCTCAGGCTGCCCGAGACCTTGCACCTCCGCCGCACGCCTCGGCAGCTGGTCGGTCAAGAGCGATGCTGCCCGGTCGAGGAAGCCGAGCGCCTCGTTACCCGCAAGCTCGCGCTCGCCCAGCGTCCATTTCGACTCGAACGCTGACTTGTCCGGCTCTGTCTTCGTCAGCGTCCAGCTCGCATCCTTCCAGCTTACGGACAGCCCGCGTACCTTATCGTACTCGACCAGCACCGCGTTCTTATCCATGAAGTCGAGCGGCTGCTTCACCAGCGACATATAATCGCCCTCGCTCAGCTGGAACACGTCTCCCGCTCCGCCCAGTCTCGCATAATACGCCGCACCGACCGGCACCTTATCGCCGATCTCCAGCACTTGCTCTACGCCGCCCGCAGCCTGCATGGTCAGCTTCACCTTCGGCTCAGTCAGACCGAACGAGCTGACGTCCGTAGCGTCCGCTGTCACGACCTTATCCTTCTTCAATCCTACGAAGCTAGATACCCACGCATCCGCGCCATAAGAGGTCAGCGGCAGAGGCGATGGCATCGCCATCGCCCACTTGCCGTCCTGACGCTCCAGCGTCGTGACCGCTTCCCCGTTCTGGATCGTGAAGCGCTCCACGTCGCCGCTCTGTACCTGTACGAGCGCAGGCAGCTGCTCCGGCTTCTCCTTGAAGAAGTCCTGGCTCGACGCATACCAGAAGCCACCGATACACACCAGCACTAGAATAAGCGTTGGAAGGAGCCGCTTCATCCTGTTCTCCTCCTCCACCAGATCACGCCGCCGACGAGCAGGAAGAACAGCGGGAACAGCACGACCGTCCCGAGGAAAATCATATACCCTTGCTCACCTGTCACCGTCGCTGTCGTCAACTTGTCGCCCTCGCGCGGACGAATCGTCACCTGATCCTGCTGCTCCTGCAGCCAGCCGACGCTGTTGAGCGCGAAGTCGCGGTTACCCTGCTGCTGAATGTATCGATCGAGCAGGAACGTCGAGCCGCCAAGCACGACCGCCTTCGGCTTGCTCTCCTTGTTCTCCACGACATAGCCGAGCTGGAGCGGACCTTGGACGTCGCTCGCTTCCTTCTTGCTCGACCCTTGCGACGCCAGCGCTTGCAGATTCGTCTCGCCATACGCCTGGTTCGTCGTCGTTAAGATCGGGGTAGCGGAGTAATCGCTGCTCGGCTGGTCCGACTTCAGCGTCACCGCTAGCGTCATCACGGTCAGCAGGTTGTACTCCTGCAGCTTGCGCGTAATCTCATGACCGCTGTATTCCGGCACGATGCTGAGCGGATCGTTGAACACGCCCTGCTTCGGCTCGATCGCGATGGCGTGCTGGTCGGTAATGCCGTACGCCGCCATCAGCGCGTCGATGTTCTTCCACTTCGTCTTCATATCCGGGTTGAAGCCGAGCGCCAAGTACAGCTTCGCCTGATCCCCCGCGAGGAACGTCTTGACGAGCTCCGCCTCCTGATCGGTCAAGTCCGTCTCCGGGCCGATGATGGCGAGCACCTCAGCATCATCGGGAATCGCACCCTCCCGCAGCAGGTTCAGCTCCTTCACCTCGTAATTGGCTTCCTCTAGGCCGCTGCGCCACAGACTCATCTGAGCGAGCGGAATTTCGTTATGACCAGTTAAGAAATACAGCTTGCGCTTCTCCTTCACGTTCAGGTTCACGAGCGCCTGCGTCAGCTTCTCTTCTCCGCTGAAGCTGTAGCCTTGTGCATTCTGTTGACTCGGGAGAAACATGTCATAGAAGTAGATCGTCTTCTTCTGTCCGCCGCTCTCAATGACGAGCGTTCCGCCTGGATCGACCTCGTATTGCCGCGCCACCGCAGGCTGCTGCACCGGATCATATTCCTCCAGCACAAGACGACCGCTATGCTTCTTGTACGCCTGCACGAGCTCGACGACCTCCCGCTTCATATACGGGTTCG
Organism: Paenibacillus sp. YYML68; assembly: GCF_027923405.1. Classification (NCBI taxonomy): domain Bacteria; kingdom Bacillati; phylum Bacillota; class Bacilli; order Caryophanales; family Paenibacillaceae; genus Paenibacillus; species Paenibacillus sp. YYML68. Next base: position 19,856 of record NZ_BQYI01000001.1, read on the forward strand.
TCTCCGTCGTCGTGAAGGACAAGATACGCACGTCCTTATCGAGCGCTGCGAGCGTCGATTTCGTCTGATCGGTCAGCGTGAACTTGCTGTTCTCCGTCAGATCGACCTGCATCCCCTTCAATGAGTTCATAAATATCGTAAGCACGATCGCAATGCCGATCACCGCGAGCGACAGCACCGTCGCATTCGTGCCGCGAATCCACTTATTCACTTGGCCTCTTCCTCCTTCTGCAGCCGGGCATCGGCAACGCAATCGTTCCGCGCCCCATCTATACACACTGCCCGTAGCAGGCAGCTCCGTTCCTCGCATGCTTACCTTGACCTTACTGCATCGTTACTTCCACCGCTTGCGCTCCAGCACCTGCACGCTCAGCACGAGGAACACCGCGATGAAGGTGATGTAGAACAGCACGTCAGCGAAGTCAAGCACACCCTTCTGCAGGTCGCCTGCCCGGCCGACAATGGAGAACATGCCGAGGTAATCCTTCAGCTTACCCCCTACCGTATCGCCGATCCACTCAATCGTCCAGCAGACGAGCAGCAGCGCGAACGCCGCGATGCCGGACACCATCTGATGTGACGACAGCGTCGAAGCGAACAAGCCGACCGCCATCATCGCTGCACCGATGAGCAGCATGGCGAGATACGACAGCCACAGCACCGGCTGATCGAGCGGACCGTATGCACTGAGAATGAGCGGGTACAGAAGGCTGCCCCCGACGAGCATACCAAGCACCGCCAGCGCCGATATATATTTACCAACAACCATCTCAGTCAAGCTCATCGGCGACGTCAGCAGCAGCTCGTCCGTGCCCTGCCGCAGCTCATCGGATACGAGCCGCATCGTCAGCATCGGAATAACGAGCAGCAGCACGAACGTCATGTTGCCGAAGATCGGCCGCACATCGACCACATAAGGCGGGTACAGGAAGTTCGCGCTGAAGAAGTACCCCGCGATGACGAAGAAGAAGGCGAACGCCGCATACGCAATCGGAGAGTAGAAGTACATCTGCAGCTCCTTGCGCGTCATAGCCATCATTCTACGCATGGCCCTTCACCTCCTCGCTGTCTGTGGACGCGCTGCCATCCGAGGTCGCAGCTCCGCTCTGCGCCGACTCTCCGCTCTCCCCGGACTCGAGCTTCTCGTCGGTCGTCAGCTTCAGGAAGATGTCCTCGAGGCTGAGCGACTCTCGCTTCATGCCGACGATCGGCAACCGCTGCTCCGCCATCCGGTAGAACACCGCCTCGCGAATGTCGTTTCCAGTCTGCGAAGCGACGACCGCCTGCACGAGTCCATCCGTCGACATCTCCGATGTTGGAGAGGCCTCGCGCACCTCGGTGACCCCAGGGATGGCCGCCAGCTCGGCGAGCACCGTCTCCCGCGGCCCCTTCACCTCGAGCGACAGCTCGAATCGGTCGTTCAGCGACTGCGCCAGACGCTCTGGCTGACCGTCGACGACGATTGTCCCTTGATTAATAATAAGCACCCGATTACAGAGTGAATTGATTTCCGGCAAAATGTGCGTGCTGAGCAGCACCGTATGCTTCTCCCCGAGCTCGCGGATAAGCTGACGAATCTCGATAATCTGCTTCGGGTCAAGTCCAGACGTCGGCTCATCCAATACGAGCAGGTCCGGCTCATGGAGTATTGCCTGCGCCAGCCCGAGGCGCTGCTTGTAGCCCTTGGACAGGCCGCGAATGATCTGGCGCTCCCGCCCTGTCAGACCGAGTCGCTCGATCACCTCGCCGATGCGCGTCTTCTGGTTGCGCACCGGGATGTCTCGAAGATCGGCAATGAACTTCAAGTATGCCTGCACCGACAGCTCGGGATACAGCGGCGGCGTCTCCGGCAAGTAGCCGATCTTCTGACGCGCCTTCTTCGGCTGATCGGCCATCGACAGCCCATCTACGCGAATCGTCCCGCGAGTCGGGTTCAGGTAGCCGGTGATCATCCGCATCGTCGTCGTCTTGCCCGCACCGTTCGGCCCGAGGAAGCCGACAATTTCGCCGCGCTCCATCGTGAAGTCGACATCGTGAACGCCCCTCTGATTTTCGTATAACTTACTGACCTGTTTGACCTCCAGCACCTCAATACCTCCCGTCATCCATACCCTTGCTTCTCTATCCAGCTATGTCCAGCTGAACGCGAGAATAACCTTCACACACTATATCCCTGAATATGTAAGCCAACCTTAACGAAAGCTGAAAACTAACTTAAAAATATGTGTCCAAAATGTGAACGGGAGACGGCTAGTGGGGTTGTATTGTCTGACATCGCGTTAACATTGACATGGTATACTGGATACATATCGAGTCATTATCGAATGGAGGAATTGTATGCTTGAGCTTGTTCTGCCTATCGTCTTCATACTCGCGGTCATGGCCGTGATCTTCGTCGTCATAAAAGCTATTAGGGCTGCTATATCTAGCCATAATCTGCCCACTTCCCGTTCACATTCCCAGCCCCCTGCACCTCCTGTGTTCGAGGATTCAGCTCTGCCTGAGTCACTCGGGCTTCAGCACGATATTCCGCTGCAGGCAGCTGTGGCGCGACTAGAGCAAGCGTTCACCCCGGAGCTGGAGGCAAGACTGCGGGAACGGGTGCTGCGCCGCTATCCGCAGATGACTGCTGCAGAGTTCAAGTGGAGGCTGCTGGAGCTGAAGCGATACTTCGTCATGACGGCCGTCCTGAAGGACGTGCCGATGTTCAGCGAAGCTGTCGACGAGCTATGGCATGAGCTGCTCATGTTCACACGGGAATATCACAAGCTGTGCGAGGCGCTCGCTGGTGAGCACATTCACCATGCTCCGCATGCTTCAGATGGCGAGCCGAATCCCGGCGCGCGCGCGTGGTTCGACTGGGTGTATGCACAGCTGTTCGTGGCAACGCCGTATTCCGCATATATATGGAAGCCATTTTTCCGACATCCGTTGAACCGCGAGCTGCTGGACGACCTTCGACTGTCTGCAGAGGCTGATCTGACGGGCCGTCTGTTCCACTCGAAGGCGGCGGGCCGTCATCCTGAGATTAAGCAGACCATTAGCAGGCTGATCATGAAGGCGAAGCAGCAGATTCCATCCGCTGATACGGGCAATGGCACGTACTCGGACCACCCTCGTCCGCACTATCAATCGAGCGATTACTTGCCGTACATGGGCGGGGCGATGATGTATTACTCGTACTGCACAAGACCTGACGACGAGGACGACTTCGAGTGCCGGATGTCGGAGCATTACGCGCAGGAGGATAAGGAGGCTGAGCGCCGCGACAACAGTACTAGCGGTTGTGGCAGCAGCGGCTCGGGAGACGCGGACTCGAGCTGTCGGACGAGTCATTCGGACGACTCCGACTCGAACAAGAGCGGGGCTTCGTCTGGTTGTTCGTCGACGAGCTGTTCGTCGTCATCGAGCTGTTCGTCCTCGTCGAGCTGTGGGGGCGGCGGGGATTAGAGGGGTAATACTCCTAATCTTTACTTATGTTAGGGAGTTTTAATCTCTAGCTTATTCCTAGACCTGCTCCATGTACTGTTAAAATGGGAACAGTATCTATCAACAGTTATCTCGGGTTAAATCGGTAGGGAGCTTATGTTAAAGTCACTCCACTCCTACCATTGTACAAACAAGATATGAGAGAATACGTTTAGGTACCAACCGGGGATTAGCCATCTTCGAGACTATTCTTGCCCCGGTTAGTTATAGCCAGTTGGTTAAAGCCCTCAACAAGATAATTATTAAAACAGGATAACAGGTTATCAAGGAAAAGATACACTTAAATACTTTTATAACTTGTAGTTTGTATAATTTATGATACTCTATTTTTATAGCTGGATGTTCCAGCAGTATTAATAAGGGTTATAGTCGTAATCCGAAAAACAAGCATAGTTTGTAACAAAAGATACTACCTTTGCGAGTATTTTATTGGGGTGACGTTTATGGATTTTCACATGTTAAAGGAAGCTTATAGCTTTGAAATTTCAGAAGGGGAATACCTTGAAATAAAAACTGATTTTGAAACGATTGAAATAAACACAGGTTCTCCCCACAAGTTTCTTACTGAACGCCACAATTTAATCCGATTTATTTCCGAGGAATTCGAAGATGAGTATCAAAGCGATGACCCTCTGCATGCTGTCTACTTTCTTCCTTCTCATAAGGAGAAAGAATTTATAAAGTTACTATATAAGTTGAACTAAAGTTTTAGGAAAGAATGGTAAGGAAATAACGATCTCTGTGTCGAATGAGTAAGGAAACTTATTCGGACAGGTAGGGATACAGATGGAACAGCAGCATTCGTTAGAGGAAGTCACAAGGGCTATGAAGCAAGAGAAAGAACGTCGTATATATGAACGCTATCAAGCGGTGTACCTACATTTCAAGGGTAAGTCTGTCAAGGACATCTCTGAGACTCTGAATCGCAGTAAGGAAACTGTCAACCACTATATTCAGGCCTATAACACGGGTGGTCTCAAGGCGCTGCAAATGAAGTATTCGACTGGAGCTCCTACTCGATTGACGAAAGAGCAACAAGAACAATTAAAGCAAACCATCGTTCAATCTGTTCCCCATGATGTAGGCTTCTCAGCTCGATATAACTGGACACTCGAGATCATTGCTTCGTATATTGAACGGGAATTCGGTCATCGTTACTCCCTAAGAGGTGTGTCCAAGATGATGCACCGTCAAGGACTAAGCTATACGAAGCCAACGTACACTCTGGAGGCTGCCAACCCTGAGAAGCAACGACAGTTTACAGAGACAACATTTCCTGATTTAAAAAAAGATTGATGAATGACGAAATCGCGCATCTGCTTTTTGAAGATGAATCGATGATAAGAGACTATCAGGCAATCCAGAAAACCTGGTTTCTTCGCGGTAAGCAGCGCATCATCCAGACGACGGGGAAACATCGCGGCGTGAAGCTGCTCGCCACGGTCGACTATGGGACCGGACAGATCGTATGGCAGGAAGATGAGCAATATACGGCTGAGACTTTTTTAAAGTTTCTTCAAAAAGTGATGCTCGCGTACCCGACTGGTAAAGTTGTCATTGTACTGGATAACGCCCGAATCCATCATGCGAAGCTGCTCCAACCGTTTCTGAATGAACTGGAAGGGAGACTTGAATTGGTATTTTTACCACCTTACAGTCCGCAATTAAACATTGTTGAAGGACTCTGGAAATGGCTTAAGTCTAGCGTAATCAACAATGTGTTTTATCACAGCGTTGCTGAAATACGAAAAAACGTTGGATTGTTCATGAGCGAGATTTTGAAAGACACTTGCTCGATCATTGACAGGCTATGTGTCAAGTTCTGACATCCGATTTCTTTAGTTCAATTTATATAGATGAGGAAATTTTTTCAGAAGAAATGAAGCAGTACTATACTGAAGAAATGATAAGAAGGTTTAATACAACAGAGGTATCCACACTTAAAGATGCAAAAGCTGTTAAACATAAAGACAGGGCATTATATTCCACCTCTTTTTACGGTGTCGAGACTGAGGAAGAGATGAATGTATTAATAGATGCAGCCAAAGAAATACTAAAACTGAATGCAATGAATAAACATAAAATAGCTATTGGATTAATCAGTACTAACTACGGGTTATTGGAAAAAAGTGAAAAGCTAAAAACAGAAAACCCACAAAGTAAACACTATAGTTTTTGGAAGTTTCATCACGAAATTACCGGTAAAGATTTCTTTGATGTAGCAAAACAGTTTAAAACTTTGGCATAGGAGGTGTATTACAATGGATTTAAGAGCAGACATTACTTTTTATAACTTGCTTGAAATGGAGTTTAAATATATTCGCAATATTGAAATTTTATTAGAAGTCAATTTCCCACTGGTCTTTACCTTCACAGCAAATGATAATAACAGTTATTTGGCATCAGTAGCGTTGCATAAATCATGACATCTAAAATGGTGGAATATTCAGAAATTAGTTTTCAAATTCCAAGGGCCAAAAACTTACGGGGTACCCCTGAAACAGGCAGTTGCTGTCCATTTGTAATATTCATCCTTTTCAAGTTGATGATTGGTTTTTTTCGACTTAGGCGACTTACTGGTCTTTCTGTTTCTTCTGTCGCCCTCTCGAAGTTCGACTTGGTTTTCGCTCTACTGCTGCGACCATCCTCAGCCACGGTTGCCACATGAGTTCTTTCAAAGCCTCAATGAGTTCCGTTAACGTTCGACTCGTTCCCAGTTCTAGCTTCATAAGCAGCAGCAAGCAGTATGCAATTAAACAGATCCAAATCTGATTCATCACTGCGTTCTCGCTGTCACCGTAAAAACAGGTTAGCTTCAGGTTCTGCTTGACCCACCGGAAGAACATCTCGATCTGCCAGCGGCTACGATACAGGTCACCAAGCTCTTCTGCCGTCAGGTCGAACCGATTCGTAATGATACGGACCTCATTACCGCGACCGTCTGTGGTGACGATCATACGAAGGGGGTGCTGCATGCGCTTGTGAGCTTTGCCTAGCACGACTTTGACATCGCGGATGATGTCTGAATCTGTGTTCACCGAAAGTTCTTCCACTTCTTCGACAACAGCATTGTCCTTTAATCGTGATACGAATCGAATGCCACGCTCGCAGTAACTGTCGTATTTGCCGTAGTCCAGATACCCGCGGTCCATCAGATACGTGACGTCCGACTCATCGATCAGGACGTCCATTTGGCTGCGGTCTGCGGGCCTTGCAGGCGTAACCACTGCCTTATCCGGATAAACATGGTCGGGGTCAGCAAATGCCACTCGCAGGTGCAGTTTCACGCCTGCTTTCGTTTTTCGGAAAGTCGCCCATTTATACCGCTGTAGGCAAACGCTGATCGTAGAAGAGTCTATAATCTTGACCGTTCCGATGCGCCCTGATATCGGCCTAGCATCTCGATGCAACTGTGTAATGAGATTACAAAGGATGGCTTGAAGTACTTCTGGGTCCAGTTGATTATTTTTACGGGACAACTGGGATGCACTGATCGAAGCAATGCCGAGTTGCTTTTGAAATTCCTCGTCGTGCTCCAGCTTTCGCATGATGGAACGAAGACCCTTTCGCTTCTCTAACTGTGCTTCGATGAAGATGTACAGAAAGACTAAGGTGTCGAGCTTTTTCACATAACGGTCGAGCGTAGTCGTGCTTTGCCAATTCGGGATGATGTTTGGATTTATTGGTGCAACCCATTTACCAAATGCAGAAAATAGTGTATCCTTGTCCATGCGTATCTCCTAAGTTAGGGATTTGGACAGGGCTACCTGTTACCCTAATTTTAGGAGTTTTTTGTTACAGAGTACGACCTATTTATTACAATAATAGCACAATTTGTCCAATCTGTTCGCGTGTTAGTTTTTATGCAACGCTACTGATTTGGCATATGTGGTTGAGTTCAAAAGAAGGAAAAGAATACTGAATTTGCTGTATATTGAAACAGACTTCGAGATGTTACATAAATTGGTCTCCCAAAAAATATCTTTAAAAGAAGCTTTAAAATCTTCGAAGGGAAAGTTCATACATACTCATCCTAACCAAGAATATTTGTATGATGACATAGAGAAAATATACCCCGATAATAATTTTTATTTGACTGAGATTTTACCGAACTCAGTGGATATAGTACAAAAAAGGAGAATAATTCAAAAGCAAATTGAAGAAATGAATAAATATAATGACCAAATTTTAATACATGTTAAAACTCAATTAGAAAAAAGGAATGTTATAAAAATTGATTACGAGCAAATGCTTGAGAAATATTTAGGGCTAATAAAAAGCATTGATGAACGAGAGAATTACTCCGTTGTTCAAAAAGGAATTAGTTCTAAGATTATAAAATTGGCAGGAGGTTATTATGAACATTCGGATAGAATTTACACATTTTACAATAACTGAACTCTTATACAAAATGATGGAGAACGATTCTAAACAATTTTATAAAAACACCACAGACGAAGAAATAGATCAAATCACCCAAGGGAGGCTTTTTATCGAAAAAGAAATGAGGAATTGTTTTTTCCAACTAGTTACCGATCTTAAAACTAGTATAAAAGACGAGCCTGTAAGAAAATTAGAGTTAAGTGTTCAATTTCATTTTACAATAGATCACGATGTTGACATTGAAGTTATGGAAGAAAAAGATGAGGCACTAAAGGCGATACAAGAGCAGTTTGGGGGATCGATTCTCGAATTCTGTAAAAATCGTATAAGTATGATTATACGTCAAATTACATCACTAGATTACCAACCTCCTATTATTAACGAGAGTGTATCTGTTGAAATAAATAAACAAATTAAAGAGGATGGCTTGTGAACTGAAGTGCTCCCCGTTAAGTAGGGCTTGCTGAACAACATCTCATTTAGCCTAAGCCCAACGAACAATAAACAACTGTAATAATCTGTGAAAGACAAAAAGAGAACTCGAAGTCGCCACTCCAGATTCATAACCAGACACTGTAGGGCGATGACGGTGAGTCCAGTTTCGGCACCGCTTGCGCGGATACGTACCAGTCCTAGCTTGCGTTTTCCTTCTTCGAACTTTCCTTCGATGGCATTGCGCTCAGCGGCATCCTGTCGTTCCTGCTTACGGGCCGCCGCAGCGTTCTGATCCTTTGTTGGCCTGCCAAGTTTGGGACCACTAAGGCGTATGCTGACCTGAGAGCCACCGTCACTCTCGTCATCATCATCGTTTCGATCGTGATGTGAAGCTTCTTGTTTTTCCTTGGCTTCTCGCTCTGCTTTCAGTGCGGCCTGTGCAATCCAATCGTTGACCCAGTAATGATCGGCACACCAACGAACCACGGTCTGAGACGCTTACCATGGATAAATCGATTGTGCTGTCTGCGTTAGATATGGCTGTGAACGCACAAAAACCTGGTAAAGGTTGGATCTTGCACTCCTACCGTGGAAGTCAGTTGTCGAAGGCGGGTAAGATTTGACGGATACCTTTTTACTGTCCAGTTTCTATACAGCATTAGTATGTATTGATTCTACAATTGCTTCGCTGACATAATATATTTAGTATGCGGTAAATAGCCTATTTCATAAGTTGATCCAACTCTAAGTTTTATTGATAACATGCGGCTAATAAACCCATCCTCAAATAGAGAACCGCTATCCGACTTAAACGTCCGAATGGTGCCCAAGGATTTTCGTGGGGATGAAACATCTATAAAATTAGCATTTGTAATGTTTATTCTTCTTTGCATTAAATAATTAACATCCTTGAGATAATCCACTCCAGGACCTAAATACAGTAATAACACGCCGATAATAGAAAAAAATAACCACAGCGGAATCACGAGATAATATGATTTTAAATATTCTTTCTCGTTTTTAACATGATACATTTTTAATTTTATTAATATCGGGTGAGGGAGAACAATAATAGTGAAAAATAGCAACGGAAGAAGTGGAACTAATACAAAAAAAATTAGCATAGAAAAAAAAAGTACCAGCCCTACCCCAGTACAGATCTTGTGATAACCAAAATAAAATATGCGGAACTATATAAATAACAATGATGCTTAACATAATAGAGATCCATTTTTTCATCAGTCTTCTCCCCTAACTACATGGAACCTTCGGTACCTATTTTATGTCTCCGCTGTGTTTGATCTTATATTAGTAGTTTCAAGATTGTTGGTGGATGTATTCATCCTGGGTAAATACTTATCGTATTTTTTGTTTGTTTCACTCATTAGAGAGCTATGCCCATGCTATTGGAGAAAACCAGGAAGCTAGGAGCACTCTTGGACTTCACTAATTAGCCTTCCATCTTCATTAAAAGGATAATGCTGTATGATAATTCGAGATCTTCTTGTGTGAATGAATGTGATCTTTTCATCAAGAGGATAGTCAATACGTTCTATTGAAATAAAATGTATGAGTTTATTATTAATTTTTATATGAATAGAATGCTCGTCCTCCTCTTTTGACGAGCCTTTATAATTCATTACTGCAAAAAACACTCCCTCCTCGATGACAACATCCAAAGTTATAAAATCCATGATCAATCTAATACACCTGTTACCATGAATTAAAAAAAAGCCAACAGAACTTACTAAAAATACGTAAAATAAAACATCACTAATAAATGACGACAAAAATGTAAGTAGCGGGACTAAGATAAGATCAAAAAAATATCGCTTCAATAAAGGTGTTACTTTTCGCCATACAGTTCTTCTAGTGATCGGTAACTTCATCTTAACCTCTCCCTCTTGAAATAGAGATTAGCACTTCATGCAATTCTCAATTTTCAAGATATCAACTTAGTCTGCTAATGGAGACCAGGCGCTTCAAATTCATGCTTGACGCTGAGCCTCTGCGATCTGTGATATCGACAGCCCTGCGTTCATTCCCCACAGGGTGCTCCTTGCAGTCGCTGGCGGCTGCCTGCGGCACTTTCATGTCCAGATACTTCTCCCCCATTAATCAACTCTCATCCAACTCGATCAGGGAGCTCCGATGAGTCTCTCTAGCGACACGCGATTCGGGAAGATGCGAATGATTCGCTCGCGTCGACGAATTTCCTCGTTCATGCGCTCCACGCTGTTTGTCGTCCGCAGGCGCTTGCGCTACGCTTCCTGTAACGCAATTACCACCTTCTTATGGAGATAGTCGGAAAGCGATATGAACCCATGCCTATGCTATTGGAGAAAACCAGGAAGCTAGGAGCACTCTTTGACTTCACTAATCAGCCTTCCATTTTCATTAAAAGGATAATGCTGTATGATAATTCTAGATCTTCTTGTGTGAATGAACGTGATCTTTTCATCAAGAGGATAGTCAATACGTTCTATTGAAATAAAATGTATGAGTTTATTATTAATTTTTATATGAATAGAATGCTCATCCTCTTCTTTTGACGAGCCTTTATAATTCATTACTGCAAAAAACACTCCCTCCTCGATGAAAACATCCAAAGTTATAAAATCCATTATTAATCTAATACACCTGTTACCATGAATTAAAAAAAAGCCTGAATATATAAAATGCAGTAGTACTAATAAACGACGATAATAATGCACATAGTGGAAAAAAAATAAGATGAAAGAAATATAGCTTCAATAAAGGTGTTACTTTTCGCCATAAAGTTCTTCTAGTGATCGGTATCCTCATCTTAACCTCTCCCTTATGAAATAGAGAATTGCAATTAATGCAATTCTCTATTTTCAAGATATCAAACTAGTTTGGTAATGGATCTAGACTGATTGGATTTTGATTGATATTTTGTATTGAAGCTTCTAACAGTCTGTCCATACCCTTCTGTGTAAGCATATCTTTAATTACCGTTCCCTCTACATAATTTGAATAATTATGATGTTGTTTTACTTGAGAAGGCTGATTCGATTTCATAAAGTCATTCCATTGTTTTTTCCACGACTCTTTATTATCATCGTATACTTGATTAACATTAGGTTCAATTAATCTTTTGTTGACCGCTTCGTTAAATGTCTCAGTACTAATTGTTTTTACTTGTCCTGAGTATGCTATTGTTCTCGCTAATAGTTTACTCGCGGAATCCGGATTGACTCGAAGCTCGTCACGATACTCTTTAAAATATTTGTTTATAAGAGCATCGTCTGTTTCTTGCCCAGTCTGTTTACCGTACATTTTCAATGCATATCTCTTAGCATCCGCACGGTTCATATTATCTAGCTTATTGATTACATGGTTTCGATACTGGTCTAATGCCTTCTTAGTTCCTGCCTCAGCCAATCTTCCAGTAACCAATCCAGCTACACTACCTACCCCTCCAACAGCTAAAGAAACAACAGCTTTCTCTAGACTATTGATTTCTCCAAAAACCGCATCACCTGTCAGGTTACCTACTGCACCAGCAGTAACCGAAGCTGTTCCTTGAACCAGCAGATTTCCGCCAATTAGTCCTGCTCCACCCATGAAAGCTCCACCAATAGCCCCTTTCACTCCAGCTTTCAATACTTCACCGGCATTCACATTGGTCATACCTTTTTCAAATGCTTGAATTCCAAAGTTAACCACAGATCCTGCTACAAATCCTACAGCAACACCTATCCCTATCGTGGCAACAATACCCCAATTGCCATCTGGATCATGATATTGCAATGGGCTATTATTAACATATGTGTATAAATTTAAACTCAACGGATCCGTCTGCGTTCCTCGATACGTATCCTCTGAAATAAATCTCGCTGTCTTCGGATCATAGTATCTAGCCTTCAGGTAGTAATAACCTGTAGCCTTGTCATAGGTATAACCGGAATAACGATACGGATTATCAACTGTTTCGTTCGAGATGATCGTATTTCCGAAGACATCATAGTCATACGAGTTCACGATGACACCTTTTGGATTCACAAGCTGAACGACGTCTCCATGACCGTTGAATACATAATAACTTACGTCCATCGCATTCTTGCGAGCAACTAAATTAATGCCCCTGATGGAATGGCTTTCGGTACCTAATGAATCCAACTCATACACTACTTCTTTGCCGCTATAGTAGTATGTGGTGCTCTTGCCGCCGGAAGCGAGTGTAACACGCAGGCCATCACCATTGTACGTATAGGTTGAAGAAACCCCGTCCGTCTGAGACGTAACCAAACGGTTAAATACGTCAAAATCATACTCTGACTGTTTCGTTCCAACAGGACCATTCTCCACAACATTCGTCTGGTTTCCGTTCTGGTCATAAATGAATGTTGTCGTAGTGGTTTCCCCATTACGAACCTCGACCGTGTGGGTTAATCGGTTTCGGTTATCATACGTATACGTAATGGTCGAAGACATCCCGGTTCCTGTCACGGTCTGACCGGAACGATTGCCAGAGGAATCATAACTGTATGTTGTGATCTTACCGTCGGGCTCCTTCATTTTCTTCACGCGGCCCAGTTTATCGTATTCCACATCCGTTCGGCCCTTGGCTTCAATTTTGTACGTTTCAAATCCATTCTTATTGTAGCCGTATTCGTATAAATACACAGCCTCATAAACGGACGCTCCAACACTTCGCACAGAATAATGCGTTCCCGACACTACAGCCGGGGAATAAACACTATCGGCAATCGTTATGGTGTTGGTGAGTTTTTTAAGCAAATTGCGATGATCAAACTCGTACTGTGATTTCGTACCATTTGGTAATGTCAGGCTCTCCCGGTTCCCATTTTTATCATAAGAATAACGGGTCGTTCCTTCAGCCGTAGTTACCGTCTCCATCCGATTCATTTTGTCGAATGTATATATCGTCTCATAGCTGCCAGGGTCTGTAAGTTTGGTCAAATTGCCTGCAGCATCGTATTGATACTGTAGCGCCTTCCCATCCGGCAAAGTTTTCTTGATTACACGATTCAAATTGTCATAATGATACGTCGTTTTTCCTGTACCATCCATCATAGACAACCGATTACCTATTTCATCGTAAATGTAGCTGTGCTCCACACCAGCCGCGGCTTCCTTTAAGAGTCTGTTCAATGGATCATATGTGTAGGTCGTTGTTACACCGTTACGGTCCATTTTTGAGATGAGGTTATCAACCTTATCATACGAGAATTCCTCTGCACCCAGCATCGGGTCAACCCGCTTAATAACCCGGTCTAACACGTCATACTCAAATAACGTTTTTAATCCACGGCCATCTGTCTGTTCGGTCAATTTCCCCATTAGGTTATAGGTATACCTAGTTATCATTCCATCTGGATCCGTTACCGAAACCATTCGATCAAGATCGTCATAAGTAAAAACGGTCTTATTACCTTCCCGGTCGATTGCGGCCGTCTTATTGCCCGCTGCATCGTATTCGGTTTTCTTTACGTTTCCGATTGGATCTTTTTCTTCAATTAAACGGTTCAAATCATCATAAACGAAGCTGGTTGTGTATCCTTTACCATCTCTAATAGAGAGCTTATTCCCAACATGATCGTACGTGTAGGTCGTTTTATTCAGATATGGATCTGTAGTTTCAACCAACCGATTTAAACGATCATAGGCAAACAGAGTTACATTGCCGCGCTTATCAATTCTTTTCGTATTGTTGCCGTTAGCGTCGTACTCCATCGTTTCAAAGTTTCCATTGGGGTCGGTTACCTTGATCACATGTTTGAATGCATCATAGCTATACAAGGTCTGGTTGCCCTTCTTATCCATCTCTGAAATTTTGTTTCCAACTCCATCGTACTCGAATGAACTGGCGTTACCGAAGGCATCGCTCTCTTTCGTTTTACGATTCAGTAAATCATATTCCGCCTTCGTTACACGTCCCATCGCATCACTTACTGCTACAAGATTACCTGCAGCATCGTACTCGTACTTGGTTGCGTCACCGAGAGCATTTATCGTTTTTACTGTACGACCTACAGCATCATATACGTACGTTTGAGTTTGGCCTTTGGCATTCGTCAGTGTTGTCATGTTTCCATTGTCATCATAAGCAAAAAGGGTTGTCTTGTTCAGCGATGCAACCTCTTTAATTTTACGATTGAGCTTGTCGTATTCAAATGTTACTTTTCTGCCTAGCACATCCGTCTCTTCCACTAGATTTCCATTAAGATCATATTTTCTAAGGATATGATCCCCATGAGGATTCGTCTCCATGATTAGACGGTTCATTGCATCATATTCTCTTACAACCGATCTGTGCAGCTTGTCCGTCAATTTAATCTCATTGCCGTTTGGATCATATTCATGCACAATCGTTCTTTGATAAGGATCTTTTTCCGTGAGGACGCGGTCCAACTTATCGTAGGTCATGACAAAGTCGTAACCGCGTCGATCGATCTTTTTCAAAACATTACCCTTCGCATCATATTCCGTTTTTTCAGTAGATTTATCTGGAAAGATTGTTTTGATCACACGGTTCAATTTGTCATATTCGAATTTAGTTACGTTGCCCAACGCATCCTTGATTTGTGTACGATTGCCGTTAGAATCAAACTCCATCAATGTAACAAATCCAAGTGCATCGGTTATTTTAATATTCCGGTTAAGCTCGTCGTAACCGTACTCTGTCTTGGCATTGCGGCTGTTGATTTCTTCAATCTTGTTTCCAATGACATCATACTTTAAATATTGAATACCTCCGAGTGAATCCTTCTTCTCTATAAGTTGATTTTTGGCATCATACTTATACTCAGTGCGGTTGCCTAGTTTATCCGTTTCGGCCACTTTATTACCTACTTTATCATACTCCAGATGCACCTTATTCCCGTATGGATCTTCCTTCATAATAATCAGACCCATAGCATTATAAGCATATTTGCTTACATTGCCGTTTGCATCCTTCTCTTCAAGAATGCGGCCATAACTGTCATAGGCTCTAGTGATTACAGCACCATCGACATTGGTTATGGATGTTAAATGATTTGCAATATCCTCATATCTATACGTTGTGCGATTCCCTCTCTTATCCGTAACGGTCTTAACAAGTCCCTTTAGAACAATACCTGGTTCATTAGTATAGTACGAATAGGTGGTGGAGTACCCTAGCGGGTCCGTTTCCTTAATCAGAGCCACACCCTCGACGTCATATTCATACCTTTGAACTCCACCCTTCTTATCCGTAATCGTAATGACGTTGTCCTTGGAGTCATAAACGGTTGTTTCTTTGTTGTTAAGAGCATCCGTCGTCTCGACCAGGTTGTTACGCGAATCATACTCAATCGTAGTCAAGTTCTGGTTTCTATCATAGATATATTCTCTTCTAGGGCGATCATCTTTCTTGATTATCTCCATGTACCGCTTATATTCCGAAGCTGTGCTGCCTTCTTCGCTTAAATCGGTCACATTCACCCAATCATTCGTATAAGCGTCATTTGGATCTTCGAAGTAAACGTAATAATGGGTTTGATTAATGCCTCCAAATGCATCTACTTCTTGAATCTGTTTCATGTCCTGGTTAAATTGAAATTTGAACTCTACACCTTTACCATTAACAATAAAACGTTCTTTTGTTCCATCACTGTAAATAAAGTAAGAAATAATATCATTGGCGTCATATTGACGAACAATGCGACCCAAAATGTCGTACTCATTTCGTACAACTTGATGACCGTTAGCATCGGTCACTTTATGAATGCGATTTAACGCATCATACGTGTATTGTCTTTTGTGACCCATAGCGTCTGTTACTTTAATTAAGTTATTTTGATTATCGTACTCATATGTATATGTGCGAGAATCGGGACCTGTTATCTTACTTACTAATCCGGCGGAATTGTATTCAAAAATTAGTTCGCGCCCGGTTGGATCGGAAAGCTTGGATACTTTTTCACCACTATAACTGTATGTAATGGTGTTGCCATAACGATCCGACAATGTTAGAAGCTTTCCATGCGAATTGAAGTGGTATTTCGTCAGGTCTTTCAATACTAAATCATAGCCATCGGCAGTTAGGGTCAGTGTATCAAAAATACCGACAGGAGACTTATATCGGCCTTCGGAGGTCTTCTCGTACAAAGCTTTTGTACCAGAAGGATACGAAACCATGACGGCCTCATTCTCACTGATATGCCATGAAGCAACATACGCCTCAACTTCTTTGCCTTTCAATCGGTCATCATATTTAATCTTATGCCATTTTCCTCCGTCCTGATCTGTTTGGTCATCTTTCTGCAGGATTTCAACATTGCTGCCATAGGATAAATGACCGATGACCGTCCCATACGGTTTGGTCCGAACATTTAATGAAGAAGCGCTGACGTTACCTTTATTTGATGTTATTTTTATTCCTGCCTCAAGATTGGTTTGCCAGCCATTCCCCATAATTCCTTTGGTATTGGAAGCAAGTGAGTTATATGTCCGTTCAAAACGAATTGGATTTTTAACCTCTTCCACCTTGAAATCTTCATACTGTTCAACATAGTTACCTGTTAACAAATTGGAGCTGGCATAAGTCATCCACCGCTGTATCTCTTCAAAATCTAGACCCTTATATAGATCGGAAAACTCGATGCTGATTGCCGGTGCAGGCTTTTTGCTTGTATCTTCAACGTAATTTTGGAATGTCAATTGTCGTACGAGTTTATCGTAAAGAAGCTCGATCTGTTTATCTACGTCCTCTTGGCTCAACCCGCCGGTGTTATCTATCATGACCTATGCACTTCGTGGTAAGGTCTGGTAGTTTATCGGATGATGCGCAACCCAAAGAACCATCCGATAATGCTCCGGCCAAAATAAATCAATAAGTCTTGCAAACTGCTGTACATGTGTGTCACAATCGATGTAGATTCGCTGTTGCCCTTTGTGGTGTGACATGCGGACCTGACAACGAGTGTGGAAGAGGCCACGAACCATTTCGCCGTGGGTGTAGCCTTCATCACTCGTTTTTTCTTTGTTTAATTCGTATAGAGCAACGGACAGCAACGTTTCGGCCGTAAACAATAATTCGAAGTGTGCATGGTGATGGGCTTCAGTTTCGGAATGACACTTCTCCAAGGCTAGCTCCTGCTTGGCCGTACGGAAAAACACCTCGATCCGCCAACGCTTCACGTAAGTACGCAAGGCTTCTTCAGGCGCATCGAAGCGGTTGCTGATGAGCAGGTAGGCACCCTTGTAAGTCGCGGGGGCTTCCTCCTCCGTCTCGAGCAACTCGGAATCATCTTCCTTTAAGCGCATGGCGGCTACAGCGGCAATTTGTACATAGCGCTGCTTGTTGACTTGCTTGCCTCTGCGGTTCGTTACAGGATGAGGCTGTTTCATGTAGATGTCAGGAATCGCAAGTGAAACCAGTCCTGACGTACCCTCGGCAACCAACTGGCCGTACACTTCCCGAATGAGCATGATCGGGGTCACAGGAACGTACCGCTCCCTGCCCGTGCAAGGCTCGATGACCTTACGAAATAATGCCGTGTTGCGTTTAGCCTTCGTTACCCAGTCAAATTGATGCTTTTCGAGAAAGGCAAAGAAGCCTTTACACAAGTACCAGCGGTCCATCGCAACCCAAAGACGGCAGGTCGCCGATTCGCGCAGCATCAAGAGCATTTGCTTAGCCAAATCGATCTTCGACAAGCCTTCGTTCTTCTGCTCAGACTTGTGCCATACGCGGTAAAACAACGGATATTCAAGTCCGCCTTGAAGTACGGCCTGAACAACGACCACATTCATCGCCCACACATAAGTCTTCTTAGACGAATCATACAACCAGCTCAAAAGGAAGCTGCTTGGCATAAGGATGAGCTAGATGCGTATCATCCAGATTGATCACATCCCCATCCTGCAGACGAGTGACTTTATCCTGCTGAAGCCGCGCTACTCGCTTTTTGCCAAAGGTAGTCCATGCGAAGGAGTTGGAGAGAAACCGACTCATCGTGTACTGAGCGAGCTTCCATGGCTGAAACATCACTTTAAGAAGCGCATCCTGCTCGGCCAGTCTCGCCATCTGAACGACAGACGAGCAGTTACTGACAAGGCCGATCACATAGAGAAAGCAGATGAGCCAGGACGGAGTACCACTTCGTTTCATCATACCGGATTGTGTGAGCAGCAGGGAAAGGTCAAACCGCTCCCACAAGCTTTTTAGTATGGGTGCGCCTGCGCACTCTCCATGGTTTAATTGTTTGAATCTCGGTTTTTGTAACGCTGACATTGGAAAACCACCTGTTATCTAGAAGATATACCTCGTAAAAAGGTATTCTTCGCAATTATTTGGCCGTTTTTCAAAAGTCAAGTGTTTTTTTGGATTGAGATGCTACCAGTAAATTACTTCAACTGCATAGGTCATGATCTATATAGAAATAACCACCTTTTGTTAAAGATGCAATTTCTCGCAAAAGCCTCTGGTCCGCATCTTTACCAAGCGCAACCGTATTGATGAGCACACTTTTATCTGCCAGAAGCTGACTTTCTGATCTCTCAAGCCCAGCTTCACTCGTTGCCTGACCGTCAGTCAGTAATACGATGACTTTCTTTTGTTGATCATTATCAAAAAGCGACCCGGACTTGCGTATCGCATCCGTAATATTCGTTGAGCCTAACGTATAGTTCATCGAATCGATAACGTTCAATAAATCCGCCTTATTGTTAGTCAAGGATTGTTTTACTCTTGCTCCGGTTTCAAGTTCCACAATACCAATCCGATTGTGTACCTCGTCCATCTGCTCGATAAATTTCCTCGTAGCTTTGATCCTGTAGTAATTTGGATCATTGGTACTCATACTCCCTGACTGATCGATAGCAAATACGATATCAACGTTTGCCAAGTCAACCTCGATTCCTTTTTTTCCAAGCAGATACATGCTAAAATGGTTGGTTGTACCTGTTACCGTATTTGCATTTTTATCGATAGTGACATTGCTTAAAGCTTCTAACTTTTTCGTCGTCGGATTGACATAGTAAACAGTCAAATCGTCTTCGGCAACATTGCCAAGACTTGCGTCATCATATTTAAACGAGATCGACGCTTCCGTAATGTCAAAACCGCCTGCTGTGATATCGATCGGTTTCCCCACAACACCGTTAATCGACTGAATCAGGGGATGCTCCACCTCTTTGACCTGAAGTGGTGCAAGAACGAGATTGCCGTCACCCTTCGCAAGAACTAATATATTTCCTTCAGTTGTTTGCGCTTGTTTACTGCTTGTTGTATTGGCATTCACTTGAAGCGGATTTGTACCGATGATCATCTCAGCGCCATCATAGATACCGTCACCGTCTGAATCGGGATCTAATGGGTTCGTACCTAACGTAACTTCGTACCCGTCCAATAGGCCATCTTTATCCGTATCAGGAGTCTTTGGATCTGTAGAACGCGACAACTCGTTATTATTGGATAAGCCATCTGAATCATCGTCCAAATCTGGGTTAAATGTAGCGGTTGCTGTTAGGGTGCTACTAATTGAAACTTCGTTGGAATATGGGCTTTCCCCTACATCGTTGATACCTTTAATAACGTAATAGTAGTTAATATCTGCTCTCAGATTGGTATCTTCAAAAGTGTTGACAAGTAAGTCCTCGGCTAATTTAAAATAAGGGCCTCCACTAACTGTGCTTCGATAGATCGTGTAGCGATCGGCACCGTTGGCAATCGTCCAATTCAGCTTAGCGCTCCCGCCATTCCAAGAACCATAGAGCGTAGGACTTTTTGGAGCATTTTTAACGATGACCTGATTTGAATTCTGGCTCTCTCCAGCATCGTTAACGGCCGTTACAACATAATAGTACGTTGTATCTCTGGAGATTGACGCATCCATGTAATTTGTCTTTGTCAGTCCAGTTGCAATTTCACTATATTGACCGTTTATAGTGCCTCTCTTTACTTTATAAGACAAGGCCCCCTGAATAACATTCCAAGAAAGTATAATGCCTTCCGCTTCATTACTAACTGCAATCGATGGTGGAAGCGGTACGTTATTTACAGGCAGAGGTGTGTGACGACTGTCATCTCTGGCACCCCCACTCGATACTGCTTCATAAACTTTTACCGTACTTGTTTTTGTATCCGTCACTTCGTTGCCTTGCTGATCCTTGCCTTTAAATATAGCCGTAATTGTCGCATCACCAGACTCGTAAGGAGCCATCCACTTCGTTTCTCTCGTGTTATCACTAGGTGAGAGTGTGCCTTTATCTGCTGACCACGCTACTGTATATTCCTGGATCGATGATAAGGTTGTAATACTTACTTCCCCTCCGGGGGCAACAACGGTCTTATCTGGTTTAAGTTCAAATGACACAGATAGACCGGCGGGCTTATTATCGCTTTTTGCTTGAACTTGCAGAAAACGGCTCACGACAACCATCGCTTCTGCACGAGTTGCGCTCGCTTCAGGCTGAAAAGTTTGGTCGGCATATCCGTTGATCATCTTATTGGTTACAGCAGTGGAAACGTAAGAATACGCCCAATGATCTTTGGGTACGTCGGTAAAAGTTAACGTAGCACTTTGATTCTGTTTTTTGGCGCGAACAGCAGCGGCTATGATTTCTGCACGCGTGATGTTTTGATCAGGCCGAAACGTGTTGTCAGGGTAACCATCCGTCAATCCTGTTTCTTTAGCTAACTGAATGAAGGAGCTACTCCAATGCCCTTGTACATCCAAAAAAGGCACTGCGGCAACAGTACCATTTGAGCTTATTTTCCCCGGGTATTCCAAGCTACGCAGAAGCATTGTAAAATACTCTGCCCTCGTTACATTGGAATCAGGATCGATGGCCAACTTACCATCTTTCAGCTTACCCTCAATAATCTTCTTCTCAATTAAAACCTGAGCTTCCTTTTCGGACCAATGTCCTTGTAAATCTTGAAATGAATGCTGAGTTGATGCAGTGCTATCCATTGTTCTAGCATCCATATTTTCCGCATGTGCACTTTGCGGGACTATGGACTGAAATAATAGTAAGGAACTTATGATGCTAGCACCAATTCTTTTCCTCACGTATTTCATGCTACCTCTCCTCTCATAAATTAGTTTTAGAAACTGGTACAACATACCTACAAAAACTACACATCACACCTTAATATACCAAAAAACTAGTTCATATCAACCATTTTGAATAATTTTAAAAAATCTTATTAATATCCTAATTTATTGAAGTCCTTTAATTCAGACATGACCTATGCACTTCGTGGTAAGCTCTGGTAGTTTATCGGATGATGCGCAACCCAAAGAACCATCCGATCATGATAAGTCTTGCAAACTGCTGTACATGTGTGTCACAATCGATGTAGATTCGCTATTGCCCTTTGTGGTGTGACATGCGGACCTGACAACGAGTGTGGAAGAGGCCACGAACAGTACTACCAGTTAATTACTTCAATTGCATAGGTCATGGTTGAAATTCATTTATGATACAATGAATGCAAATGCTACAATGCTGCCTGCTTGGTTTGGACGTACTAAAATAAAATGGCCTCATCGTGACATGGACAAGCTAGAGTTACGGTTACCTGAATCGAAAGACTCTTCTTACTATTGAATTCCTTCTTGAACATCAAGATCAAGGGATAGAGTATTGCCATGCGGCTGCTCTATCCTTTTTTATTTAATGATACCCAGTAATTCGTTTAAGCGATGATACTAAGCATTCTTCAGGCTCGTTAGAGCCTTGGAGGTGCTTTTTTTTTCTGCACGCTGCCTTTAGATATGATAAAATGGGAACATATGATTCTATCGATTTATGGGACGAGAATACGAGGGAGTTGATAAAGTGGACAATCATACAGATGTATTAATATATCAGACAGAAGATGGAAACACCAAAATTGACGTTAAGCTGGAGAACGGCACTGTATGGATGACTCAGAAGGCGATTGCGGAGTTGTATCAGAAAGGCGTTAATACAATAAATGAACATATCAAAAAAATCTACGAAGAAGGCGAACTGAACGAGGCAGCAACTATTCGGAAAAACCGAATAGTTCAAACTGAAGGTCAACGGCAAGTTGAGCGAGAGGTTGCATTTTACAACCTTGAGATGATTATCGCTATCGGGTATCGAGTTCGCTCGCACAGAGGCACCCAGTTCAGACGGTGGGCAACAGAACGTCTCAACGAATACCTAGTTAAAGGCTTCACAATGGACGATAAGCGTTTGAAGGACATGCGCAATTTCGGACAAGACTACTTCGATGAATTGCTCCAGCGTATCCGCGACATCCGAGCGTCGGAGAAGAGATTCTACCGTAAGATTACGGATATTTATGCTTTATCTGTTGACTACGATCCAAACGCCAGCATGTCCAAAGAGTTCTTTGCTACCGTTCAAAATAAACTTCATTTTGCCATTCATGGTCATACCGCGGCAGAACTTATCGCCAAACGAGCAAGCGCTGAGAATGATAATATGGGACTAACGAGTTGGAAGGGCGATAAAGTAAGAAAAAGTGACATAACCGTAGCCAAAAATTACCTGACCGACAAAGAGGTGCAGTCATTGAACAGAATCGTAACGATGTACTTGGATTATGCAGAGGATCAAGCAGAACGCCAATCTCCAATGTACATGAAGGATTGGATTTGTAAGCTCGACTCGTTCTTAAAGTTCAATGAACGCGACATTTTGACCAATGCAGGCAGCATCTCGCAAGAGGTTGCAGAGAAATTGGCTGCAGAAGAATACGAGAAGTACAATCAAAGACGATTGGCCATTGATATAAGTAGGGATTTTGATGAGTTTATAAAAAGAAATCGATTGGATAAGTAGAAATCAATCGTCATTTGCTCCGAATCTAGGGTCATGGTTTCTTTCTCCAAAGTAGAGGGCACCCAACAATGAGTACCCTTAAAATTTCACCTTAGAGATGATATGCTGAACCGTACCACAAGTGACGGCGATGTTTTATGTAACCCTGCAAAAGTGTGCATGAGATGTAGGATGGATCCTTCTTAATGCTGCTATTCTGTACCTGAAGGGAGGTCATTCCTATGGATGGGCTTGCAACTCTGAATAGGGCTATACAGTATATTGAGGAAAACCTTGATGAGGACATGGATTTGAAGGAAGCAGCTAGGCTTGCTTGCTGTTCCGAATACCATTTTTCAAGAATGTTCTCGTTCCTTGCAGGCATCACGTTATCGGAATATATCCGCCGAAGACGCTTAACGCTTGCGGCATTTGAACTTCAAGCTGGTAATGTGCGAATCCTGGATATGGCGGTGAAGTACGGCTATGGCTCTGCAGACGCGTTCTCTAGAGCTTTTCAAAGCTTGCACGGGTTCCCGCCTTCTTTGGTAAAATCTCATTCCAAATCGCTAAAAGCCTATCCACCAATGACCTTCCAATTAACCATTCAGGGAGGAAACGCTATGAATTACCGTATTGTAGAGAAGGAGCCTTTCCGAATTGTGGGCATCATGAGAAGGGTCCCCATCCAGTTTCATGGTGTGAATTCGGAAATTGATTCCATGGCGAGAAGCTTAACGCCGGAGGACATTGCGCAGCTGAAGGAACTCTCGGATCTAGAACCACGGGGAATGGTTCAAGCCTCTGTGAATTTCTCGGATGGGCGTATGGAGGAGAAAGGAACCGTCGATCACTATATCGGCGTTGCTACAAGTAAGGAGTGCCCCGAGCAGTTTACGAAGTTGGAGGTTTCGAAAGCAACTTGGGCTATATTCGAAGCAGTCGGTCCTTTCCCTAATACGCTGCAAAATATTTGGGGACGGATTTATTCAGAGTGGTTCCCCTCTGCGAGTTACGAGTTGGCTAGAGGGCCCGAGATGGTTTGGAATGAGAGCACGGATTTTTCCTCCCAGACATTCCGTAGCGAAATTTGGATACCTGTAATCATGAAATAAGACTTGCATCTATCAAGCGAAAAAAAAGATCTCGAGAGAACCTCATTCGGGGTTCTCTCTATTTGCATTCATTTAACTTGCCGCTACAGACAGCTCGGTGAACCCAACCATAAGTGACAGCGATGTTTCTAGGTTGGGCCTTGTTTGGCAGAAGGCAAAGAGCCCCTCCCGATGGTTGGGGCAGGGGCGATCAAGCTGAAGGATCTTCACATGACGATGAAGGTCCTGTTTTTGTTCTTTCCGCCAGTCTAGTAATGGACTCCATGTCTTGATCGGTTAACTGATCTAGAAAATACTTCCGTATTGCCTTTGAAACAATGGGAAGGGCTTCATCCAAAGCTGTCTTTCCGGCAGAAGTAATGATGACCTCAACTCCACGATCTGTGTCTAGTGGTTTCCTCACAACAAGTCCCCGTTTTTCCATACGCGTTAGATGATGTGATAATCGACTCTTATCCCAGTCCATCGAGTCTGCTGATTCCTGTTGGCGAAGCTTGCCGTTGCCGAATTGGACTAACCGGTCTAATATCCCAAAGTCACCCTCAGATAGTCCCGTGTGTTCGGACATGTCCTTGACAACACGACCAAATATTCTTTTGAAGGAACCTTTCCACATATTCCATATTTGCATTTCCTGTTCGTTCAGTTCGTTTAGGCACTTGAATTGGGAATTAATTTTTTTAGTACCGCCAACATGTATTCCGACGGCACAAGCGAAGAAATTGTCGGGCAAGCGTTAAAGGACTTTGCTCGTCGTGACGAAGTCGTCATTGCCACAAAGGTATTCGTTCCGATGCGCCAAGGTCCAAATGCTATGGGGCTTTCTCGTAAAGCGATCATGACCGAAATTGATAAAAGTCTAAGTCGACTCGGAACGGACTACATTGATTTATACCAGATTCATCGTTGGGATCATCATACGCCGATTGAAGAGACAATGGAGGGACTTCACGATTTAGTTAAAGTGGGCAAGACAAGATACATCGGAGCATCTTCTATGTCAGCATGGCAGTTCGCAAAAGCTCAGCATGCTGCGGCGATTAATGGTTGGACACGGTTCGTTTCTATGGAAAATAGACTTAACTTACTCTATCGGGAAGAAGAAAGAGAAATGCTCCCCCTGTGCAAAGATCAGGGAGTTGGTGTGACGCCATACCTGCCACTGGCTGCAGGACGCCTAACCCGAGAATGGGATGAGCAGACCTCTCGTTCGGAGAAGGACGAAATAGCGAAGGCACTGTTTGCAAAAACGGAAGAGGTTGATCGAATAATAGCAGGAAGAGTTGCGGAGGTTGCCGCTAATCGAGGAGTTACACGCGCAGAAATTGCGCTGGCATGGTTGTTGCAAAAAGAGGAGGTTACAGCCCCGATTATCGGTTCGACCAGAATCAGCCATCTAGAGGATGCCGTGTCGGCGTTATCGGTCAAATTGACACCGGAGGAAATCGCAAGCTTAGAAGAGCTTTATGTACCGCACCCGGTCGTTTAAAATCGGTATGAAGCCAATCTGTTAAAGGTATACAAATATCCCCATAAACGAGGTCGGGTCTACCCATTGAACTTGGGCGTAAACAGTGTTAATCTGAGGTCGGCAAGCTCCGTATTCATGTTCTGCAGTACCTCTAAATAAACCCAATATAAGCTCCCAAGAAAGGTAACACGATGATCACAGTTGAACACTTATCCTTCTCGTTCCCGCAAAAAGAATTGTATACCGACATTTCGTTCACACTGGAAGAAGGGCAGCACTGCGCCTTTATCGGAACTAGCGGCAGCGGGAAAAGCACCCTGATCGAGATGCTGATGGACCCGGAAAAGCATCTGTTCGACGGCAAGCTGAAGATCGATCCGAACTGCCGAATTGGGTACGTCAGTCAGTTCTCGCAGGTGGACCCAGCGAAAGAAATGACCGTTTATGAATATATCAGTGAAGAATTCACCAAGATTCAAGAGAAGCTTCATACAATTTATGCCGCAATGGCGACAACATCGGATATGGATTCGCTGATGGAGGAGTATCAACTCACTCTGGACGCGATGGAATCGATGGGCGGTGACGATTTCGAAAGCCGCATCAATAAGAAGCTGAATCTGGCCAGTCTCGCGAAGCTAAAAGATGTGAGCATAACCTCCTTAAGCGGCGGGGAATTCAAGCTCATTCAAGTCATGAAGGAAATGCTGAGCAATCCTAACTTGATGGTCATGGACGAACCAGATGTATTTCTGGACTTCGAGAATCTGAACGCCCTCAAAAATTTGATCAACGCCCACAAAGGTATGCTGCTGGTCGTGACGCACAACCGCTATCTGTTAAACCATTGCTTCAACAAAATCATTCACCTGGAAAATGCGGAAATTCAAGAGTTTGACGGAAGCTATATCGAATATCATTTCTCGCTGCTTCAGACCAAAATCGAGCTGCAGGAAATCGCCATCGCTGAAGCAGAAGAGATCGAGCGATACGATCACATCATCGACAACCTCAGAGCGATCGCAACCCAAAACTCAGAACCATCCCGAGGCCGAGCGTTAAAAGCCAGAGTGAAGTTCCAAGAAAGACTGGAAGCGCGCAGAATTAAAGCGCCGTTCGTCGAGATCAAGCAGCCGAATATCCGCTTCGGGATCGAGCATGAAATAGAAGACGCGGTTATCGTAAAAGTCGATCATTATAGCGTGGCCTTCGACGAGGTGCTGCTGGAAAACGTAAACTTCGAGATTAAATCGACGGATAAAGTCGCGATCATCGGTCCGAACGGCACCGGAAAAACGACGTTGCTGCGAGACATCTTCCGAAACAATCAGGAGTCGATCGACATTCATGCGGATGCGAAGGTGGCTTACTTATCTCAGCTTCAAGGCGAAACGCTGCAAGATTCGAATACGATCCTGCATGAATTCATCGACGCTGGATTCAAGACGTATGACGAGGTCAGAGCGTATCTGGCGAACTACGGCTTCGAGGGAGAAATACTTGAGCAGAAGATAGAATCGTTGTCCGGCGGAGAAAAAAATATGCTCCAATTGGCGAAGGTCGCGGCCAATCAGGCTAACCTTCTACTGCTTGACGAACCGACGAGCCATTTAGACATCTATTCACAGATTGCGCTGGAAAAAGCCATCGTAGACTATAAAGGTGCGATCATTATGGTTTCGCACGATTTCTATTCCGTCGTGAACGGGATGGATTATGTGCTGATCGTTGATCATAAGACGATTCGAAAAATGAGTATGCGTAAATTTAGACAGATGATCTACGCTAAGCATTTCGATAAAGACTACTTGGAAGTTGAGCTAAAGAAAAATTCGGTCGAAATGAAAATCGAATCGGCCTTGAAAGATAAGAATTTCGAGCTTGCAAAAGGCTTTGGCGACGAGCTGGAAGGATTGATCAAGAAGCTGTCTGCGCTCAAGCATGCGCCACAGGCACTGCAAAGCAAATTTCAGAAAAGCTAGAGATAAATATTTCGTATGAACGAGATTTAGCCGGCCAAAACAAAACTCGCTTTACTGGAAAATATGATACAATTATAACAACCACACTAATTCACTTATTACTAATCCTGGGGGGCGGTTAGCGATGCAATGGCAAGAAGTTAGGGAGTTATTTCCCAATCAGTTCATCTTACTATCCATACTCGACTACCGCGAGGAGGAAGGAAAAAAAATTATTACGGAAGTAGCGCCAGTTCGGGTTATTCCAGACCAAGATGCCAATCGGGAATTCTTCAATGTTGAGCCTCGGCAGCTTGTGTACCATACTTCTAACGAAGAGTGCGTAGTACACCTACGTAATGATCCCTTAGTAAGGATGAGGCGCAATGAAGCGTATGGAATTGGGGAACCGTCCCGTTTTATCGAAATCGATGTAGGGATGCTTCCTAAGTCACACAATGGATTGCTCGGCTTAGACATACTACAAACGAATGGATTCATTGTGGACATGGAGAAGCTAGAGCTAAGGTTACCTGAGGAGACAGGCTAGCCTCTTCATGATGAATACCCTCTAGAACTTCAAGGATGGAGAACCGCCAATGTGGCTGCTCTATCCTTTTTCTATTGAAGAATACACCGGCAATATCGCAAGCCTCGATCAAAGTATGCTACCATAAGAACATATGCTTCCACCACTAACAAACTCACAACTCCATCCAATCCTAAAGGAGAGCCGTCACATGAGCCACAAGCAAGAAGAAATCAACCAGCTCGAGGACATGCGTTCCGAGCTCATCGGATATTGCTACCGGATGACAGGGTCCATCTATGAGGCGGAGGATGCGGTACAGGATACGATGCTCCGCGCTTGGCAGAGCTGGGATCAGGTCCGGGAGCATGCTGCACGTAGAGCCTGGGTGTATCGGATTGCTACGAATGTGTGTATCGATCGGCTACGGCATGCACAGCGCAGGGCGCTGCCTATGGACCTCTCCGAGCCGGCAGCTGCTCGATTCGAGCCTACGGAGACGTTACCGCCAGCTTCGTGGGTGTGGCCAGCGCCTGCTTCCGCTAGCGATCCCGCTCAAGTCGCAGTGAGCAGAGAAACGATACGATTATCGTTCATTGCGCTGCTGCAGCTGTTACCGCCCCGGCAACGTGCTGTACTGATTCTGCTCGAGGTGTTCCGATGGTCGGCCCAAGAGATCGCAGCAACGCTAGGGATGACCACCGCAGCCGTCAACAGCGCATTGCAGCGAGCACGGGCGACGATCGCTCAATCGAAGCCTCGTTCTGACGAATGGCAAGGTGCAGATGCCGAAGCAGATCCTCAGCTGCTTGCCCGATATGTGGACGCCTTCGAGCGATACGACATCGATGCATTGCTGGCGCTATTCCATGAGAATGGCAGCTTGTCCATGCCGCCCTTCACCATGTGGGTTCATGGCCGCTCTAATGTATCGTCGTTCTACCATACGACACGCAGCCATTGTATCGGCTCCCGGATGATTCCGGTCCGCGCTAACGGGAATAGTCCTGCCTTCGGTCAGTATGTACCGACAGCAGATGGGGGTGTGCTCACCCCGTGGAGCCTACATGTCCTCGAGTTGAAGCAGGGGAAGCTCGCCCATGTGCATCATTTTATTGATTCGGAGTTGTTTAGTCGGTTCGGATTGCCGACAGAGCTGGGATTGAATCAAGATGTGGGGACCGACCGATGATTGTGCGGCGGTACATACGTCTATACTTATGAATCATCAACCATTCAACCCCATTTCGAGGAGGAACTATCCATGACTGTGAAACTGACCCCTTATATTACGTTGGAGGGACGCACAAGAGAAGCCATTCAGTTCTACGAGCAAGCGATCGGTGCAGAGGTGCTCTCCATCCTGACTTACGGACAAATGCCGGACATGCCCAGCACGTTCACAGACGAGCTCAAGAGCCTCGTGGCCCACGCCAAGCTCAAGGTCGGTGAAGCGGAGCTCATGTTCTCAGATGCCCCAGGCGGGTCGCCGATTGAGAACGGGAAGCGGGTCACGATCTGCATCACGACGAACGACGTTGAGCAATCGAGACGAATCTTTGAAGCGCTGCAGCAAGAGGGGCAAGTCAACATGCCGTTCAAGGAAGAGCCGTTCAGCCCTGGCTTTGGCGATGTGACGGATAAATTCGGCGTAACCTTTCAAGTGTATACGGAGCTGGAATAGTAGGTCACGGATTAAGAGCTGCCCAACAGGCTTGTTGGCGCAGCTCTTTTTTTAACGCGTGCCTTCAGAACGTAATCATCACATTCCCCTTCTTACGCTCCGTCTCGACATAGCGATTCGCCGCAGTTGTCAATCCGACAGATTTCTTACGTCGGGCGGCTTGATCGATGTTGAGCCCTCATATATTGTAAGGTACTTCACGCGCATGATATGATATACCAAAACTTGGATTGCAACGGTTGTTATACAATGAGGAGGATACAGATGGCTGAAGCTGGAAATTCGGTGGAGCCTGCTCGTCACGTCCAACGTGAAGCAGGTCGGATCATGGACTATGTACACTCACCTGAGAAGCAACGTCAGCTGCAAGCAAGAACGCTACGAGTCATCATCGTGTCGCAGCTATTAAGCGGAGCGGGCCTCGCAGCAGGCATTACCGTCGGCGCGCTGCTTGCACAGGAGATGCTGGGCGCAGAGAGCTACTCGGGAGTGCCGATCGCTCTGTTCACGCTCGGCTCGGCGATCGCCGCCCTGCTCATCGGCCGCCTCTCTGAGCAATACAGTAGACGCGTCGGCTTAGCGGCCGGCTTCTTGGCAGGCGGTGTAGGGGCGGTTGGCATTGTGCTCGCTGCGATCTGGGAGCATGTCCCCCTGCTCTTAGTCTCTCTGCTCATATACGGCGGAGGAACGGCGACGAACATGCAAGCTCGCTATGCCAGTACGGACTTGGCGTTGCCTGCGCATCGCGGGAGAGCGGTTAGCCTCGTCATGGTATTCACCACCTTCGGCGCTGTCGCCGGTCCGAATCTGGTCCAGCTCACAGGCCGCTTCGCGGACTCGTTAGGCGCGCCTGCTCTGTCCGGGCCCTTCATGCTAGCCGCGCTTACCTATACGGCCGCTGGACTTGTGCTGTTGGGCTGGCTGCGACCGGACCCTCTCCTGGTGTCGAAGGCGATCGACGAGGAGGAGCGCAGGAAGGGCCTTCTCAACGAAGGGAAGCCGTCTCTTGCTCCAGCCGCACCTGCCAACGTCCGGGGCATTATCGTGGGAGCAACCGTCATGGTGCTGACCCAAGTGGTCATGGTCGCGATCATGACGATGACTCCCGTTCACATGCAGCATCACGGTCACAGCTTGAGCGAGGTCGGCATCGTCATCAGTCTGCACATCGCCGCGATGTTCCTGCCCTCTCCACTTACGGGTCTATTGGTCGATAAGCTGGGACGCAGCGCGATGTCCTATGTATCCGGCTTCACGCTGCTGCTCGCAGGGATCTTCGCCGCTGTCGTCCCCGGACATTCCATGCTACTCATGGTGCTGGCGCTTGTGCTTCTAGGCTTGGGCTGGAATATGGGCTTCATCAGTGGAACAGCAGCCATGGTCGATGCTACGACACCTCAGACTCGCGCGAAGACTCAGGGCAAGGTCGATGTGCTCGTCGCTCTCGGCGGCGCTTCCGGCGGCGCGCTATCGGGTGTTGTTGTCGCACAATCGAGCTTCGCGGCGCTCTCCATGGCCGGAGCGTTGTTGTCGCTGCTTCTCATTCCGGTTGTCGTCTGGTCGCGGTCGCAGAAGAAGTAAGAAGGAGGTCATCCCCATCGGACACGTCCTCATGAGCTACATAAGCCGCTCTGCATACTGCAATGACCCGGAGCTCGACCGAATCGTCGACAATGTACCGTCTCTTGATTATAAATGAATGATCGTTTATTATTAACGCATGAGACCTAGAGACGATAACAAAGTAGAAGCGATATTCGAGGCGACCGTTCAGCTCGTGAATGAGATTGGGTTCGCCGAAACGTCCATCTCCAAGATCGCAAGGACAGCGAACGTATCCGCGGCCACCATCTACATTTATCACGAGAACAAGGAAGACCTGCTCATTCAGACGTACCTCAGAATCAAGCGCAGCATGAGCGAGAAATTGTTCCACGGACTAGACAGCTCCCGGCCGGTCAAGGAACGGTTCGAGGCGATCGTCCGTAACTACATCGCGTTCATCTATGCGCACCAAGCGTACTTCCTCTTCCTGGAGCAGATTCGGAATTCTCCCTTGCTGCAGAAGTGGTGCCTCGACGACATGAACGCACTATTCCAGCCGGTCTTCGAGATGTTCGACGAAGGCAAGAGGCAGCTGCTGTTGAAGCAGGCCGATACCGAGATGCTCATGGTGTACGCCGTCTATCCGATCGCAGAGCTGGTGAAGGAGCATATGAAGAAAGGAGCGAGGCTCGAGGAGGACCAATTGAACGCGATGCTCCAGATGAGCTGGGATGCCATCCAAGCGTAGCTGCTACGCGAAGCTTGGAGCTCCCGCGGCGTTCATGCGTAGCATATGGACTAGAAACAGCCGCCTTGCGCACGATAGTAAACGATCATTCATTTATTAACTACTTATAAAGGAAGGGACTATGAAAAAAACGATGATCTACACACTCCTGACGATAATCACCCTACTCGCTGCCGCAGCGTTATATATGACCTTACATCCGGTATTCGGCGGCAACGTATCCCCCGAGCAGAAGGAGCAGTTCGCCAAGCTGAGCAACTATGCCGATGGCAAATTCGTAAACCAAGTACCTACACAGATGGACATGAACGCCTCGAACGTATGGTCCATGCTCAAGGATTCGATGTCCGGCGCCAAGGACCGCAACCCGGCCGGACAGCTGCCTGTCGTCCCGATCGATTGGAGCAAGATCAACAGCACGGAAGACAGCTTAACGTGGTTCGGTCACTCGGCGTTCCTGCTCAGTATCGACAATAAGAAGCTGCTCGTGGACCCGATGCTCGGTCCAGTCGCCTCGCCAGTTACATTCGCAGGAAGCAAGCGCTATAGCGAGAATATGCTCGCTGTGATCGACAAGCTGCCGCCGATTGATGCCGTGTTCATCACGCATGACCACTATGACCACCTCGACTATCCGTCGATTCGCAAGCTGAAGGATAAGGTGCAGCACTTCTTCGTGCCGCTAGGCGTAGGTGTTCACCTCACTCGATGGGGAGTTGCCGAGGAAAGGATCACCGAGCTGAACTGGTGGGATGAGATGGAATATGAAGGGCTGACGATTGCCTTGACGCCTGCGAAGCATTTCTCAGGTCGAGGGCTGTTCAATAAGGATACGACCTTGTGGGGCGGCTGGGTGATCCTCGGGAAAGAGACCCGGTTCTATACGAGCGGCGATGGCGGCTATGACGCCCACTTCAAGGAGATCGGTCAGCGGTACGGCCCGTTCGACATCGCGCTCATCGAAGGAGGTCAATACGACCGCCGCTGGTCGTGGGTGCATATGACACCGGAGGAGGCCGTTCAGGCTCACAACGATGTGAATGGGCGCAACATGATGCTCATCCATTGGGGCGCCTTCACCCTTGCCTATCATGGCTGGACCGAGCCGATCGAGCGCGCTGTAGCCGCAGCCGACCAAGCGAAGGTGAAGCTCATCGCCCCACCGATCGGCGAGACGATTCAATTAGTTGGAGAGCTGGCACCTTCTCATTCCTCATGGTGGAAGTCAGCTCTCGAGCGCTAGTAGATAGCATTCGTAGCCATCACCCAGGAATGAAACAATGAGTCTGCGTTCAAGCGCAGGCTCCTTGTCATTCTCATAGTTTACGATTGGACTAATGCATCCCGGTCAGCAGCAAGCGGAGGCTGCTCGAGCCAGCGGTTCTCGATTAGCATCCTGATTCCTTGATCGGCATATTTGCCAATGTCCCCGAGCATCTCTGCGAACGCTAGAACTACGTCCTGCCTAAGGACAGAAGTAATGCCAAAAGCAAAGTTAATCGCACTTCCTGTGTTAGCCAAGGCGACATGAAACAGCATCAATTTGTCTGAAAACGGCGCCTGCTTCGATTCTAACACTTCGGCATCCCACAGCTGCGGGGAGGGCAAGTGGTCTTTCGCTAGAAACTCCTGTAGCTTTTTGATGTTTTCAGAGGAGAGATCTCTGCCGGCAACCATATATTTCTTAATATCTGGCGAAGACGCAACTTGACTAAAAGCAATCATCAGAGATTTCCCAAGCTGATTGGAATCCAAATTGGTATAGATTCCCGTAATTTCTGTGGAGGAGAGGGGTCTTTGCTTAGCAAACAGTTTATGCAGAAAGTCATTCGATTCAATGAGCTTAGCTTCCTTAGGGATCGGAATTCCCGGTGCACGTATAATAAAGCCCTTCGCTAACATGCAATTCATGACATCCTGATAAAGCTCGCTCGTATCGTCGATACACTCGTCGAAATAAGCGCGAATATCTTCGCGGAAAGTAACGGTTAAGGCATTGGAGAACTGTAAGAGGTTAATTCTTGCTGACTCCTTCAAATAAAACAAATAAAATTTATCTGTAAAAATGACAGCGGCATCCTGATGTACATCATTGGAGCCGAAGCCGACCGGAAGAGCAAACTTTTCTTTTTGGAAAATTTCTTTGAGCTTCAATATATGCTTCTGTGTCATCTGTTGAGCTTTCTCTACCAATTGCTTAATTCGCTGATCGTTCGTATTCGTTAAGAAATGAGTATACACGCAATTCAGCAACGTTTCACCTATGTAGTTTTTCCAGATCTCACCGATCTCCGTCGCGGTTAACGTAATATATCTATCGTCAAGCTTGTTCATAATGGATGAAGCTCCTTTTACTTATATTTGTTTACATTATGTTGAGTCGCCCGTTAACTTATTCAGCGAAGGTGAAATTATATACTTACCAGCTCTGTTGCTTAAAGTAAATTATGGATGGACAGAGGAGTGCTCTTTGGGCCACAATTAGGTATACTAATGGGTAAGCAGGTAAAAATGAATACATACACACAGGACTGCTTAAATGCGGGATATTCAGGAGAGGAGCATTCAAGTTGGATTCCATTTGGCTGCAGTATGGATGGACCTTATTAATCTTGATCGGTCTGGAGGGCTTACTGTCGGCGGATAATGCGCTCGTACTCGCGGTGATCGCGAAGCATCTGCCGGAGGATCAGAAGAGTAGGGCAATTAACTACGGTATTATTATGGCCTTCGTGTTCCGCTTCGCGGCGCTGTTCGCGATCTCATTCATCGCCAACGTGTGGCAGGTACAAGCGATCGGTGCGGCCTACTTGTTGTACCTGGGCTTGAAGCATATTATCCAGACGAAGTTCGGCAAGAAGCATGGAGATATTCATAAGGACGATGAGAAGGCGGCTAAGGGGAAGGGCTTCTGGCCAACTGTTGGTAAAATCGCGCTCGCTGACCTCGCCTTCGCCATCGATTCGATACTCGCCGCGGTGGCACTGGCACTCGGTCTTCCGGATTCGCCGCTGCGCGATTTCGGCGGCATGGACGGCGGACAGTTCATCGTCGTCGTACTCGGCGGAGTTGCCGGATTGATCTTGATCAAATATGCGGCGACCTGGTTCGTCAAGCTGCTCGCCCAGCGTCCTGCGCTGGAGACGACGGCGTATGCGATCGTGGCATGGGTCGGCGTCAAGCTTGCGGTCATTACACTCGCGCATGGGGATATCGGACTTCTCGACCCTCACTTCCCTCATGGCACAGCCTGGACGCTCGTATTCTATGCGGTGCTCGTCGCTATTGCCTTGCTGGGCTGGTTCGCTCCGAGCAACAAGGGCTCGAAGGCGAGTCAAGCTTAACACGAAGACGGTGATCAGGCTCCGGAGGCATCAGGGAAGTTCACCCGAGCTGAAGCCTAGTAAGCTTATCGGGATTAGCTACGACATATAGCGAAGCAATGGCAGTCCCCTGCTCCTCGGGGTGAAGCGCGAAGACGAGCGGAGGCTGATCGTGACGGACCAAGAGCAAGCCGCGTTGACCGCTGACCGAGACGATCCGAAGGTCGCCCCGAAGAGAGCCCTTGCCGGAGATCCCTTGGAAAAAGGCAGCGATTCGCTCGCGTCCCTTGATCGGATGAAGCGCAGAGCGCACCTTCCCGCCGCCATCGCTGATCAACACCGCATCCTCGGTTAGTAGCCGAATGAATGAGTCGAAGCGGCCTGTTTCGACGGCCTCGCTGAAGGACTGGACGAAGCGGTCCATCGAGCGGTGGAGCGCAGCCTCGCTCGTAGCATGCGGACGCTGTGCGAGCTTGGAGATGGCGCGGCTATAGATCTTGCGACAGGCCGCCTCTGATTTATCCAAGATCGCGGCAATATCCGCATAATCATAGCCGATCGACTCCCGCAGCACGAATACGGCGCGCTCGGTCGGGGTGCACGCTTGCAGCAGGACGAGCAGCGCGTAGCCGAGCTGTTCACGACGGACGACGTGCTCGCCCGGCTCCCAAGTCTCCTGCGCCGGACCGAGCTCGATCAGCGGCTCCGGCAGCCAAGAGCCGGGGTATGCTTCCCGCTTGCGGGGAGCCGCCTTCAGCATATTAAGCAGCCGGTTCGTCATCAGCTTGACGAGATAAGCCTTCGGGTGCTGAATATCGACTTGGCCGAGCTTGCTTACAGCGACGAACACGTCCTGTACGGCATCCTCGGCTTCTGTCATTGAGCCGAGCATCCGATAGCCGATGGAGGCAAGCAGCGGCTTGTATTCTCGGTACAGCTGTTCGACTTCGAGTGTCTTCTCATGGGACAGCATCGCACGTCCTCCTCCGATCGTTCCTTTACGTATATATTACGTCAACGTGAATCAATAGACCATAAGCCACTCCAGCTGGAGTGGCTTATGGTCTACCCGTACCCCTTACACCTCGTCGAAGCAGCCGGGATACATGCCCGTCGCCACCGCGATGCGGTTCCAACAGTTAATGGCGTTAATCGCCATAATCAAGGACACGAATTCCTGCTCGCTGAAGTGCACGCGCACCTCGTCATACAGTGGCTGCGGCACGCCATCCCTGGCAATCAAGGTGACCGCTTCGGTCAGCGCAAGCGCCGCCCGCTCCCTCTCGGTGAACAGAGGTGTCTCTCGCCATACGACAATCAGTTGAAGTCGCCGTTCCGACTCCCCCATGCGCCGCATGTCACTCATATGCATATCCAGACAGAAGGAGCAGCCGTTCAATTGCGAGGCTCTGATCTTGATCAGCTCATACAAGGTACGATCGAGCCCCATTTTACTTGCCGATGACTCCAATTGCAGCAAGGCTTGAAAGCCTGCCGGGTTAACCGCTCGGTGATTCATACGCACGTTCATATCGTGTCCTCCATTCCGAATTGAAGTTCACGAATATAGACAACGCAGCACCTGAATTTGTGACAACGGTTATGGTCTGGATTGAGTGTGCCTCCACATCCCCATAGCAATGCCGATGCAGCCAACTGCGATCAAGAGCCCATGAGCGATACGAAGGGGCTGGGAGCCCATGTATTGAGGTACGTACAGCAGGAAGCCTGCAGCAAGCAGAATACTGGTCCACCTGTACATCAGTCGAGTCCGCAAGACGGCAACGGCCATGAAGACGGTGCTGGCCCCGAGCAGAAGAAGTCCGACTACGATCATGAGGAAGCCCGGCCCAAAGCGGATAACACTCGCCAGCTCCATCAGCTCCACGCGCTGCTGACGGATCGCCTCCTGTCCAATGGCATATAAGCCGAACACTTCTGCGCCATAGAACGGAAGCGTGAGGCCAATACCAGCCAAGCTAAGCAGCACGCTGCGCCAGGCGGGCCCCTCGACAGAGGTGCCCTGCAGTAGCACATAGAGGCTGAGGAAGCCGACAGCCAGTAAGATGAATGCCGCGACCGCCGTCACATGGGACACGATCCAGGCCATCGAGCCGAAGGCGGAGGCTCCCTGCAGCGTGACCTCATCCGAGAAGGGGCGCAGCGCAGGGTAGGCCACGAACAACACACCCGCCAGAGCCAGCGCAGTCGCACCTTGCCGTGCCTGTCGAGCCTGCCGAAGCTGCAGGTCCACCTTTCCGTTCAGTCCACTTGCACTCGTCATCCTTTCATGCTCGGTACGAGTTCGTTCAATCATTCGGATCACCCTCCCATAACTATCAAAACTAACATCGTTTATAATTTAGCTAATATTATTAGTTAAATCAATCACTTTAGCCCAGCCACAATATGAAGTTATGATGAAAGCCCATAAACAGCCCTCGGCCGCATTGGGCCAAGAGCTGTTATTCACTTTCATTTCATATATAGAGCCATCCTACATGCTGCTCTGCTCCACTCCGCGCCGCTGTCAGGAGGCTGTTACTTCACCAGCTGTCCGCGCGTCACGCCGAGCTGGTTCGTCGCCTTCAGCGCCTTCCACACATGGGTGCCGCTAATCTCGCCGCGCAGCGCGCGCTCGTATAGGCCGAGCACCTCGCGCACCTTATCCGGCGTCTCCTCCAGGAACTCCACCCGATACCGGTTCACCCCGAGCTCCATGAAGTTCGCCAAGTACTCCGCTCCCGACTGGTCAATCGCGTTATATACCGTATTGCGGCAGCCCTCGTCGACACGCACCGGATGCGAGAAGCCGACGCGGTCCCGCAGCGAAGCGCGCTGCTCCTCACAAGGACGACCGCAATTCGTGTAGTCCGTCCCTTCGCTCATGAACGTGCAGTAGACGCAATGCTCCGTATGGAACATCGGCATATGCTGATGAATGACCATCTCCAGCTTCGACGTGTCCGTACGGCGCAGCAGATCGACCATCTGCTGGATGTTCAGGTCATATGACGGCGTAACGCGCGACAGTCCAGCATCGACGAACAGCGATACCGCCTTATGGTTCGCCACGTTCAGTGAGAAGTCCCCGATCAGCTCTGGCTGCGGACCGTCTGGATGCTCGGCCAGATGGCGCATGAACCAATATACTGCACCCGTGTTACGCACGAGCACCGCATCCGGACCCAGCTTCAGGATGTTGGCAAAATAGCCCGTCTCCCCCGGCATATGAATGCGCGGCGTCGCCAGCGCAATCCGCTTCCCGGCCTTGCGCGCCGCCTCGACGGCTGCCGGGAACTGCTTAATGAACTCGAAGTCGGCATAGATCAGCTCGACATTCATCTCGAGCGCCGCCTCCACCTGCGGCAGGCTGCGGCACAGGGCGGTCAGCGTCGACTGCGCGACGCCGCCTACAGGAGCTGCCGATGCGCCGACTGGCTGCGCATCGCCATACACCTCCACGCTGCGCTTCACATACGCGCGCGGCTGCTCCCGCTTCGCGACGAGCTGCTCCACAGCGTCACGGCGCATCTGGTTCAGCTCGCGCATCGGCACGATCAGCTCGCCGTTCAGGTGAACGTCGACCGACGCGAGCTCATAGATCGTGCCGCCAAGACGGCCGAGCTGCTCCTCGAACAGCGCCGCGTCCATCGGGCGCTTCTCCGCCTGCACGAGCGGCAGCGACGACTCGATGACGACGGAGTGACCTGCCTGCACGTCGGTCCACACGCTGCGCAGCGGCTGACCGAGCGCGCCCGTCACCTTCACCTCGACCGGGAAGACGCGGTACGGCCTGTCCGTCTCGAACGTCTGGCGCAGACGCTTGTCCAGATGCGGATCGTTCGTCTTCCAGATGCGGTCGCCGACGTGCACCCGCTTCAAGTCGACATCATTGCGTCCTGGCACGATCTCGATCAATCCGCCCGGCGCCTCGCCCTCCAGCTTCGCACCCTTGCGGCGCAGGTCGTACACCCGGCCGCCCTCTTCCTTCTTCGTCGGATCGCCGGCATCGAACACGATGCCGTCACCCCGCTTCAGCGGCGCCTCCAGCTCGCACACGACACCGTCGCGCAGCACCTGCTTCACACGCCCAAGATAGACGCCGCGACTCTTCGGATACGTCCCCTCGACGAGCAGCTTATTGTTCGTCCCCTTCAGGAAGCCGTGCGTGAAGCCGCGCGAGAAGCTCTGCTCCAGCTCGCGCAGCTCCTCCTTCGTCGGCTGCGGATTCTCCCCGTCGAAGTAACGGTCGATCGCCCTGCGGTACTTCGACACGACGTTCGCCACATACTCCGGCGTCTTCAAGCGACCCTCGATCTTGAACGACTTCACGCCCGCCTCGATCAGCTCGGGAATGAGCTCGATGGCGGCCAGATCCTTCGGCGACAGCAGATAGGCGACATCGCCCATCGGCTTCAGCTCGCCGTCGACCATCAGCTCGTACGGCAGACGACAGGCTTGCGCACACTCACCGCGATTCGCCGATCGACCGCCCCACATCTCTGACGTCAGACATTGACCCGAGTAGGATACGCACAGCGCCCCGTGCACGAACACCTCCATCGGAAGCTTCGCCTGCTCGCCGATCTGGCGAATTTGCTTCAGATTATTTTCCCGCCCGAGGACGACGACCTCCAGATCGAACGGCTTCGTGAACTCTACCGCCTCCGGTGACGTAATCGTCATCTGCGTCGAGCCGTGAATCGGGAAGTCTGGCGACAGCTCGCGGATCATGCGCACAAGCCCAAGATCCTGCACGATGACCGCATCGACCCCCGCTTCGATACAGGCCTCGATCAGCGCCTTCGCATCCGCGAGCTCCTCCTCGAACACGAGTATATTGAACGTCAAGTAGCCCTTCACCCCATAGCGGTGCAGGAACGACATAATATCTGGCAGCTCATCTGTATGGAAGTTGTTCGCACGCGCACGGGCATTGAACTTCTCCACGCCAAAAAATATCGCATCCGCCCCGTTCGCCACCGCGGCCCGCATGCAATCCCAATCACCCGCAGGCGCCAGCAGCTCAACCTCGTGACGTGTTCTTACCGTTCGATTCATTCCATCATTCTTCCTCTCAGCTTCGGCCCGGCTCGCGGGCCCGCTCAATCGTTCTTATCCCTATAGTGTACCAGAAAGCGCATAAGCAAACTACACCCCTTCCACTGGCACTACCGCATTATCAAAAATAAATCAAATTATTTTAAAGTGTGTCAGTTAGAAAGGAACTATGTCAAATGATGACGAATATTCTATGCATACAGCATAGAATCAGCATCTGGCGCACCATTATGAATTCGGCGGTGAAGCTTGTCATGTTCAAGGACTTTATTACGAACGCGTCGCTATTGGTTGCGGCTTTTTTTATCATTGGACAATTGTATAAAACGCACCCGCTCACCCGTCAATCGTCGCTGATCCGGAAGCTGGCTGCTGGCCTAAGCTACGGCATGCTCGGCATTCTGCTGATGCTGTTCAGCATCAGGGTCGATGCCGACGTCATCGTCGACCTGCGACATATTCCGATCATCGTAGCGGCGATTCAGGGAGGGCCTGTCTCCGCTGCCGTTACGGCTATACTGATCAGCATAGGTCGAATCGGCATGTTCAACGCAAGCTTCGCGGCGCTAACCGCCTCTGCAACCATGCTGCTCATCGCACTGCTCAGCTCGCTGATCGCCAAAGGACCGATGACGATACGCAGCTTCCTGCAGCATAATGTGCTGGCACTCATCGCCGTATCGCTTGTCGTTTCCTATAATATGTATATCAACGGCAGCAGTGATCGTATCATCAGCATTCTCTCGTATCATTGGATATTCTCCAGCCTGGTCGGCTGGCTGTCCATGCATGTCTACTTGTACATTATTCGATCACATGCCAGTAATATTCGGCTTCGAGAAAGTGAAGCGCGATATCGGAAGCTGATCGAATCGTCGCCTGACGCTACCTTTGTGCTGACGAATGGAAGGATCGCTTTTACCAATGAGAAGGCGCTGCGCCTGCTTCATGCCTCCGTATCGAAGGAGCTGCTCGGCCGTCCGCTCGTACAGCTCGTTGACGTCAACGAGCACGATAAGGCTTGGAGCCACTTGAACGCAACGACCGATGGCACGACAGGCTCAGAGCTGGTTCAGCAAAAATTCATTCGGCTCGATGGTCGGACCATCGACGTCGAGCTGTCGGTCGAGTCGATCGTGTACCGGGAACAGCCCTCTACTTTAATTTTGGCTCGCGATATTACAGAGCGCATCAGTACCGAACAGAAGCTGAAGACAGCGCTGAGCAAGCTGCAGAGGCTATCCGAGCTCGATGGCCTCACCGGACTGTCGAACCGGCGCAAGCTGGATGAACAGCTGGAGCGCGAGTGCTCGAAGGCCCAGGAAAGTGCTCAGCCGATCTCCATGCTCATGTTCGACGTTGACTATTTCAAGCGCTACAACGATTTCTACGGTCATCTGGGAGGCGACGAGGTGCTGCGCACAATCGCCTCGTCAGCCGAGAAGCTGCTCCAGGAGCAAGGCTATATGGCGTTCCGCTATGGCGGAGAGGAATTCGCTGTTGTGCTGCCCGGCGTAAGTCCCGAGGAGACGATGCAGCTAGCAGAGGCGCTGCGCCAATGCATCGAGGAGCTGGCGCTGCCGCATGCACAGTCGAAGATCAGCGCTCACATCACGGTCAGCATCGGGGCTGCTACAACTCCCCCCGATGCCGGACTGACTCCGGAGCAGCTGATCGCCCAAGCCGATAAGGCGCTGTACCGGGCGAAGGCAGAAGGCCGTAACCGTGTTTCGCTGTACTCACCTGAACTCGATGGGGAATAAGTCAGCTGGACAGAGGCGTCTACTACGCCAAATGGTTCATCACGAGAACGTGTGGGGAAAGTTAACAAAGAAAGGTTTCCATGCTATAATGTCAAGGGTAATGACTATCTTCAGACCGCGTCAAGCCGCCGTTCCGGCTGTTAAGCCGAACGAGGTATTAGACCGCGATCTAATGAGGGATTCGCTTTGACACGTACTAATATCCGCAAGCTGGTTGTGACCGTGCTCGGGCTGCTGCCGCTTGCGGTTCTTCTTGTTGTCTTATACGGGGGCAGCAAGCCGCTCAACGTACAGCTCTTATATGCAACACGGGGAGAGACTTATGATGCTGCTGCGTACGGACAGCTCAAGCAGTCGCTACTAGCGGGTCTGCAGGTGGACAAGCGCGACCTGTCCACACTTCGAGACGGTCAGCTTGACGATTATGACACGATTTATCTCGATCCGTCTCTTCATCAATCCATGAGCGATCAGGAGCGCAAGCTGCTTATGCGCTATGTCCGAAGGGGCGGTCATCTGTTCCTCGAGAATCGGTTCGCGGGCGACTTCGACCCGTCCTTCCTCGGAGCAGCGCAAGTCCTCGACGTGCCAGCTCCGACGCAAGCGTCGCTGCCGACCGCACCAGGGAAGACGCTCTGGACGTATCCGGGCGTAGACGCCGACACGATCGGTGTACAGCAGCTGGTGCGCACGTTCGCGGACACGTTCTTCCGCCATGATACGGAGGCGAGCCTGAGCCGCTTCGATTGGGGCAAGGGGCTCGTTCCGTCCACGGCGAGGACGATTGCGTCGATGAACGGTATCGCGTTGTATGCGGTGAACGACTACGGAGAGGGCACCGTATTCTTCAGCGGCACGCTGCTGCCTAGCCGCTATTACATCACCGGCTACGACTTGATGAGCGGCATGGATGGCACGCTCGGCTTCGACAAGCTGGCTGCCGAGAAGAACGCCTCGATTCGACCTACTGCCGGGGCGCTGTACTTCGACCGGAAGCAAATTCCGATCGAGCCGTACTTCCACTTCACGTTCTCGGCGGGCAATGCGCTGCTCCGCACCGAATACGTCTCGTTCGTCTCGAAGAAGAAGTACGGCTTCAGTGTGAGGAAGGTGCTCGGCCCTTACGGGCGGCCTGCGATGGCGCACCAGAACCACTTCGAGGCGATGGAGGCGATCCGCGACGGAGAAGGCATTCAGTGGACGGACCTGCTCCGCGAGCACCGCCAGATTCCATCGTACTCGCTCGTACGGGCGGCGTTCCCATGGGGACGCTGGCAGGAATCGGTCGTCGTCCACCTGAATACAGGGACGAACGCGAAGCCCGAATTCGCGGGAGAGACGCCGAATTCGTTCTATTCCAGCGGGACGCGTCTGCTCTCGGACGGACGGCCGATCCGGCTGGCCCCGTATCCCGCGTACCGCTCGCTCGGCGATCCGATCACAGAGCCGATGCGCGCAGCGCCTACCGTCGCCGAGCTGGACGGCGACGGGGTGGTCGATGTGGCCGTCGGGTCGAGCGACGGCCGTCTGTATCTGTATCCGGGGCGGACGGCCCCGGAGCCTGGCTACGCGGCGCAGCAGCTGCCCGAAGGGCTGGCTGCGCCGCAGCGGCTCGGCGAGCCGCGCGTCCTGACGGACACGCGGGGCGCGCCGCTCGCCATCGGCCCGTACGCGGGTGTCGCCGCGTACGACGTGAACGCCGACGGCCCGGCCGACCTCGTCTTCGGCCGAGCCGACGGCACGCTTGGCGCCGCCCTCCGCACGGCGGGCGGCTATGCGGTGCCCGCCGCGCTGCTCGGCGGCGGCGAGCCGATTCGCGGCGCTGCTCCGCTGGCGCCGGCCATCGCTGACGTCACCATGGACGCCGTCCCCGACCTCGTGGTCGGGGATGCGGGCGGAGCGGTGACGCTGTATGAGGGCGCGCGCGGGCCTGACGGCGCGCTCGTGTTCGGCGGCGGACGGGAGCTCGTCCGCCTGCCCAGCCCTTATGCCGCGCCGTCTGTGCGCGACATGAACGGAGATGGCCGCCCAGACCTCGTCGTGGGCGGCCTGGAAGGGGACCTGCGCGTCTATACGCAGCAGGTCGAGCCCGGCGGCGGCGTCACGTGGCGCGACGCCGGCGTGCTGGAGGGCGCCACCGTGAACCAGCTCGGCAGCCGCGCCCTCGTGGGCGGGCATAATGCCGTGCCGGTGTGGCGCGACATGAACGGCGACGGCCGCGACGATCTCATCGTCGGCCAGCTCGAGTTCAGCGAGCCGTGGCCGATAGACGCTTCGGATTTTCCATATCGAGAGCAGCTGGTCGCCTTCCTTGAGCATAGCCAGAAGCATCGGCTCGAGCTGTACCCGCATCTGTTCATGCATCAATATACGAGCGATGAGCAGGAGAAGCAGGAGATTGCGCTGCACAAGCAGGCATTCGAGCAGCTCGGCGTTCCGTGGCAGCTAACAGGCACGAACCAGCATACATGGCGCATCAACAACCCGAATCGGACGCAGACGCTCGACAACGAGCGGGCCGCGGGCATCTGGTTCAACTTCGGGTTCAAGCCCTCGTATATCAAGGCGGACCCGAGGCTCGGCGTTGAGTACAATTGGGGTCTGCCGTTCCTGCTGACAGGCGCGGACGGTGAGCCGAGTCTAGAGCGGCCAATGCTGCTCTATACCCCTGCGCCAGTGCTGCGCACA
Organism: Paenibacillus sp. YYML68; assembly: GCF_027923405.1. Lineage (NCBI taxonomy): Bacteria > Bacillati > Bacillota > Bacilli > Caryophanales > Paenibacillaceae > Paenibacillus > Paenibacillus sp. YYML68. The sequence continues at coordinate 64,829 of NZ_BQYI01000001.1, forward strand.
GACCCGGCTACGTCGACGAAGGACCTATTCGAGGCGTACGCAGCAAGCGATATGCCGATCGATTACTTCGAGCATATCGAGTATCACTTCCCGCTGCGCGTGCCGGAGCTGCTCCCGTTCGTTCATTACTTGAACGAGCTGCGTGACCGGCACAGCTACAACTTCATGACGGAGACGCAGATGGCGCGCTCCTTCCTGAACACCTTGACGACAGACGTCTCGCTGAGTCGTCCGTGGCACGACGCCGTCACGCTTCGCCTGAAGCGCATGCTCGGCCTTCCGGCCGAGCCTCGCTTCATCGCTGTGCCGGATACGTCCCGCGTCCCGACCGAGGCCGCGGAGTACAAGGGTACGCTCGGCGTTGCCGTCGAGCTCGGCGCCGCCTACGCCGGCCGCACACCGGCCGTCCTAGACGCCGACGTGCACGACGTGCGAGCGGACAAGCTGTACGTCGGCGTGACCGCGCCGACGGAGATTCGCTTCGCGCGAGCCGAGGCTGACCCGAGCGCCTCTGGCGCCCGGCTGCAGCTGCTGCGCGTCAACGTGCCCTACGCGCTCGAGACTCGCGCAGCCGCACAGGAGTGGCGCCTCCAGCTCGAGGCGCCGGGCATGCAGCAGGTGGTACTGCGCGCACCTGCCGCACCGCCTGCCGCGCACAGTGCCGCCCCAGCTCAGGCGCGTGCCGCTGCCGAGCCCATGCCCGCGTCCTCCCCACCGGAGGACGCCGCGCACAGCGCCGCCCTAGCTCAGGCGCGTGCCGCTGCCGAGCCCACGCTCGCGTCCTCCCCACCGGAGGACGCCGCGCACAGCGCCGCCCTAGCTCAGGCGCGTGCCGCTGCCGAGCCCACGCTCGCGTCCTCCCCACCGGAGGACGCCGCGCACAGCGCCGCCCTAGCTCAGGCGCGTGCCGCTGCCGAGCCCACGCTCGCGTCCTCCCCACCGGAGGACGCCGCGCACAGCGCTAACCCAGCTGCTCCAGCCGCCTCTGCTGTCCAGCCGCACCCTCCCGCCCGCCTCATCATCGAAGGGCCGGAGCTGGACATCGTCCACGACGCAGAGGCAGGGACGTACACGGTCACACACTTCGGCGATCCGGTCGAGCTGATCATCCGGGTCGCCGAGTAGAGCCTTTTTTACACATAACCAACAGGCCCAGACCTGCTCCTATAACGAGATTGTATAATGAACCTTAACTACCCGAAGGAGGCCACTGCTATGCAGCAGCTGCTTGACGAGCTCGAAGCACACATCCGCACCCGCTACAGCATCGACGCGGACGATGACGACTTCTCCGTCGACGTTCACTTATTCGACTACGGCTTCATCGATTCGATTGGCGCGACGGCACTGATCGCCCATATCGAACAAACGTACGGCATCCAGGTGACGCCGCAAGACTTGATGCTGCACCCGATGAACACCGTGCGGGAAATTGCAGCGTTCATTCATCAGAAGAAGGCGAGGTAGCACAATCGTGGAATGTATCGTAGCGCTGGACGGACTTGCCCCGAGCCAGCATGGACAATTGAAATATGCCGCTTCCTTCATCGACGAGACGATTACCGACATCGTGCTCGAGCCTCATCAGATCCGCATCGTCCACGAATCGCCGAAGGGCAACGCGGCCATCGAGGAGCGCGTCCGCAAGCTGATCGAGCGGTTCTCGCAGGGCGACTTCGGCTTCAAGGAGAACGTGCTGTTCGAGCATAAGGTCGATACGCCGTACGAGGGCGACATTATCCAAGAGCTCGCTGATCTGAAGATCATCAAGGTGCTAGAACCCGGCCTGTTCATCTTCCGTGAGCCATTCTCGACGCTGATGCGCTTCTTCGACTACAGCTTCGTGACGAAGATCGCCGCGCGCTTCGAGGGCGTGACGACCGAGGAATATCCGGCGGTCATTCATGCCGATTCGCTCAACAAGACGAATCACTTCACCTCGTTCCCGGAGCACATTCACTTCCTGACGCATCTGCGTGAGGATCTGGACGTCATCGAGGCGTTCTCGCAATCCGTGCGCGAGGCAGGCGGCTGGCAGCACGATGCGCCGCTCGACCTCAATGCGAACATGCCGAAGCCGCGGTTCACGATGAACCCGTCGACGTGCTACCACTGCTACGAGGGATTGCAGAACGAGACGCTCGAGGGCGAGGGCCGCGTCGTCACGGCGATCTCGAAGTGCCACCGCTTCGAATCGCGCAACCATACCGACTTCGGACGACTGCTCGACTTCAGCATGCGCGAGATCATTTTCGTCGGGAAGCCCGATTATGTGAAGGACAACCGTCTGCGCGCCATCGAATACTTGAAGGAGCTCGCGCTCGAATGGAACGTCGACAGCGTGCTCGAGATCGCGAACGATCCGTTCTTCACGAACGACTTCCAGGTGAAGGCATCGTTCCAACGGAATCAAGAGATGAAGTATGAGCTGCGTCTGACGATTCCGCACATCAACAAGTCGATCGCCTGCAGCTCGGTCAACTTCCACAGCAACACGTTCGGCAACGCGTTCAACATCTCGATGGGCAAGCGTCCAGCTGTCACTGGCTGCGTCGGCTTCGGCATCGAGCGGTGGACGTTCGCCTTCCTCGCCCAGTACGGACTGGACGAATCCAACTGGCCGGCTACGTTCCGCGAGCAATATGCGGCTTGGCTTGCCAAATCGATCTAAACGAGTGGTATGATGCGAAAACCAATTCAATTCCTACGAACCAACAGCTTTGTGCTGCTGCTGCTCGCCGCCTTCGTGCTGTCGGAGCTCCTGATCTCGTATTGGGACCCGATGGTAACGTCGCGGCGTTTTTACAAGAACGACTACACGAAGACGCTGTATCATCACGGCTGGCAGACGAGCGGCCCGGTCTTCTACGGCAACTCGGCGGTTACGGGCGCTTATATCGAGGAAAAGTCGGCATCACGCCTCATCGAGATGGGCTTGTCCTACGGCAAGCTGACCGACCTGCGGGCCATTCTCGAGCAAGGACGCTTCCACGTCACCGACCAGCTCGTCGTCGGCATTGATGTGCATACGATGCTCGACTTCATGGAGACGGACCCGACGTACGCGTGGCTGAAGCCTGTGTACCAGCCATACGTGTACGCGTACCGCGACTACTTCCGCGACTCCGGCGGCGAGGCGTTCAAGCAGCTGTACCGCGGCATCGTCGAGCTCGACCCGCAGCAGCTGCTCGCCTACGAGCCGCGCTGGATTGACAAGATGCTCTACTTCGGCCATATGGAGCCGGAGAAGATGAAGCAGAAGGAAGTCGACTACGAGAAGAAATATGGCTGGGCGAAGCGCCATGACTACAAGGACAACCTCGCCGCGCTCGACTGGATCATCCGCTATTGCGACTCACAGCAGCTGCCCCTCCGCGTCGTCTGGATGCCGTGGAACCCTGATTTTGCGCTGCCGAGCTATATGCCAGAGCTGCAGGCTGAGGTGAATGCGCGGCTGAAGACGGCGAACGTACCCGTGCTCGATCTGCTGTCGACGTACGAGCCGACGTACTTCCATGACCTCGTTCACCTGAACCGTCATGACGGCGCGCCGCGCTTCACGAAGGAGGTGGACGCATGGCTCGCTTCACTCGCAAGGTCATCGAGGTGATCGTCTATCTGCTCATGCTGCTGCTCGTCCTGATCCATTTTACAGGCCAAGGCTTGTTCATCTACGAAGCATTCTAGAGGCGCACCGCTCGGACCGGGTCGGCTGACGAACGTCTCGCTCTCGCTTGGAGGATATGTTGCATGTGGTATTTAAACATGAACGCCGTCATCGCCATGATCGGCATGGTGCTCGTGCTGGCGCTCACCCGGCGCTGGTCCGGCAACAAGCGGTACTTGCTGCTGGCGTTCAACTTATGCTTCCTGTACGTGTTCAGCCATAAGCTGTTCGCGTTCTATCTCGTCTATACGGCGCTCAATTACGTCGCGTTCCTGTGGCTCGGGAGCATTGGCTCGTTCCGCCGAACGATGTTCATTACGCTCATCGCGGGCAATATCGCGGCGGTGTGCGGGTTGCGTCTATACGGCATGGACGTGCTGTCGCACCCGATGTTCGACGCGATCATCTTACTCGGACTCATCTATAACGTGCTGAAGGTGATCGACGCGCTGTACTTCGCTTATTTCATCGGGAAGGACTCCCGCGCCAGCGTGCTCGATTACTTCAACTACATTCTGTTCATCCCGACATTCACCTCTGGTCCGATTCTGAAGTTCCGTGACTTCATGGCCGACACGAAGCAGCCGTACACGCTGACTGCAGCCCAGACGGAGGAGAACATCAAGCGTATTATCGTCGGTATGTTTAAAAAAATCGTCCTCGTCGCCTGGATGACCGAGGTGTTCAAGACCATCTCCGGCGGCGAGCTGCATACGCATGAATCGCTGTTCCTGATGGTCTGGTTCTACGCGCTCATCTTCTTCGACTTCTCGGGCTATTCCGACATTGCGGTCGGATTCGGTCGTCTGATGGGCTACAACGTACCGGAGAACTTCAAGAAGCCGTTCCTGTCCCCAACGCTGACACAATATTGGCGCAACTGGCATGCGACGCTCGGCGACTGGTTCCGCGACCACATCTTCATGTTCTTCTCCCGCCAGACACCGACGAAGTGGACCGCTGCAGCCTTGTCCATCCTCATCATGGTGCTGATCGGCCTCTGGCACGGCTTCAGCTGGCTGTATGCGATCTGGGGGCTGTACCACGGCCTGCTGCTGGCGCTCGAGAACGTATTCGGCAAGACGACCGTTATCAAGCGCAAGGTGTCGCGCACGTACTTCTACGCGCGCTGCGTACTGACGCAGCTGCTTGTCACAGCCGCCGTCGTCATCTACAGCGGAGACAGCGAGGCGGTATATCAGATCTACAGAGGGCTTCTGAACTGGCCTTAGCCGTGGCTACGGTCGGAGCCTATCCAATAGCTTGCGTGGACAAAAAGCAGCTGCATCCTGTGCGCCGCTGAACGATGCCCTGAGGATGGTCACTCCTGTGAGGAGTCCATCTTACAGGTCGTCGTTCACACCTTTGGCGAAGGATGTGCTGCTTTTTTTTGTCATATGACGAGACTCCTTAATGATCCGCTACGTTCCTCTAGCTCGCGTCCGATTGCCGAACTGGCTGCTGCGCTGCTAGAAGCTCCAGGTCGGTACCTCTGAAGCTGCGTACGTTGCAATTCAACATCGTTCCAGCCGCCGACAGCGACAGCTCGCCTACCGGTTGATAAACATCGTTCGAATCCTTCTTATGTACGTGTACAAGTCCGGATTTCAGGTTGATGTTTAACGAGAGTTGACCGGGCAGCTCGACGAGGCAGTGGAACTTGCGGAAGCTGGTTGGGAACCGCAGCCATGTGCCGGATACTGTTTCTACGATTTGTGTTTCTGTGTTCATCCTTCGAATCGCCCTTTCTTTTTTAAAGAATGTGTCTCCGCTTCTCTGGTAGGCCATGTATAGTATAAGTGAAAACGAATACAAAGAAACGGGAACACTGTCGAGTAACTTTTGTCGAATACCAAATTTTTGAAAGGGCCTCGTTCGCATGCTGTGAAGCATCCGTTATCCTCTTTTCCTCCTATTGTTATGCGAAGGCCTTACACATTAGAACTGAATGCTTTTATTTGGAATAACGCTTTGAAGTCGCCTTGGTTAATGCTATAATCTTGGATGAGCTATCTAGTGTACACGCGTTCATTTGATTACACTCATTGATGGAGGTGCCTTATGAAGTTAGGGGTATTTACCGTATTGTTTCAGCAAAAGCCGTTGGAGGAAGCGCTCGATTATATCGCATCCAAGGGGCTGGAGGCCGTCGAGATTGGAACAGGCGCATGGCCGGGCAACGCACACTGTAACCCGGACGTGCTGCTGGCGGACGAGGGCAAGCTGAAGGCGTTCAAGCACGCCGTCGAATCCCGCGGGCTGACGATTAGCGCACTCAGCTGTCACGGCAACCCGCTGCACCCGCAGAAGGCGGTGGCGAAGGAGTACCACGAGACGATTATCAAGACGGTCGATCTCGCGCAGCGTCTAGAAGTACCCGTCGTCAATACGTTCTCCGGCTGCCCGGGCGATTCCGAGGATGCGAAGTACCCGAACTGGCCGGTCGCGCCTTGGCCTCCGGAGTTCCAGGAAATTCTGAACTGGCAGTGGGGCGAGAAGGTCATCCCTTACTGGAAGGAGACTGGTAAGTATGCGGCAGACCGCGGCGTGAAGTTCGGCCTCGAGCTGCATGGCGGCTTCTCCGTTCATACACCCGCTACACTGCTCCGGCTGCGCGAGGCTGCAGGTGATGTCATCGGTGCGAACCTCGACCCGAGCCACATGTGGTGGCAAGGCATCGACCCGGTGCAGGCGATTCATATTCTCGGCCGCGCAGGCGCGATTCATCACTTCCATGCGAAGGACACGACGATCGATCCGGTCAACGTCCATCGCTACGGCTTGACAGACATGCAGCCGTATACGAATATGCTGGACCGTGCTTGGCAGTTCCGTTCGGTCGGCTTCGGCCATGATCTGAAGACGTGGGCGGACATGATGAGCGCGCTTCGTCTCGTCGGCTACGACTATGTCGTCAGCATTGAGCATGAGGACGGCTTGATGTCGATCGATGAGGGCTTTACGAAGGCGGTTGAGAATCTTCAGCAAGTATTGATTAAGGAGCCGCTTGGCGAGATGTGGTGGGCTTAAGCTTTAATAAGGGGATTTAAGGTGAGACCGCCTTAAAGCACAAAGTCCCTGCTTGGTTGCGGCAAGCAACCTAAGCAGGGACTTTTTTTGTAAGCTTGTCCGTACGAACAGACACGCTCGATGAATGATGTGGCCGCTATTTGAAAGAAGCCGAGATGAAGAAGGTAATCCGCGGATTACCCCATCCAGCCTTTGATCATGATGACGTCCATGAACATAAACACGAGTAGCGCTACGATACCGAAACCGATCGCAAAATAGTTCTTCTTCGGCGCTGCAAGCTGGCGAAACACGCCGATGGCGATGACGATCGTAAACAAAATCACGAACGGGTCAAACCAAGTAAACGCGCTTGCGCTTTTTGCTGCCTCTTCAGCCAAAAACATGGAGGGACCTCCTTTTATGTGCAGAAATGCTTCAAACTAATCTTAGCTTGACTTCTTATGAAGTGCAAGTCATTTATAGGAAACGGCTTTTTGAATCGTGCCGATTCGCCGGAAGTGTAACAAGATTGTCAACTTTTTGTTTGCGTGATTAGCCTCCCCTGCAGCTTCTAAGCTATGTATAATACGTTTGGACTTTATCTATAATAAATCGTTATACAACTGGGGGACCTAAACAATTTACGCAAGCAACCAAAAGTGTTACTATTACTATAGCTTTTTACGACCATTTTAGTCGGAAATCGAACCGCACGTTTTTAAGGAGGAGCAAAGCAACTATGGCATACGAACCTATTTGGGCGGCCGACCCGTCCAAATTGAACAAGATGGAGCTTGTCAAGCTGGAGAAGGACGGTCTTGACGTTATCCGTACCATTATTGAGAAATACGCGCACGAGGGCTACAGCTCAATTACGCCTGATGACATGAACCTGTTCAAGTGGGCTGGCGTCTACGAGCAGAAGCCGAAGGACGGCCACTTCATGATGCGTGTTCGCGTCAACTCCGGTGTCATGACAACGGCACAAGCACGCGCAATGGCAGAGATCGCGAAGGACTACGGGCGCAACCTGATGGACGTGACGACGCGTCAGGCGATCCAGTTCCACTGGCTGACGGTTGAGAGCTTGCCGGACATTTTTGACCGTCTGGAGAAGGTGGGCCTGTATTCGTACGAAGCATGCGGCGACTGCCCGCGTACGATCGTTGGTAACCCGCTTGCAGGCATCGATAAGGACGAGCTGTTCGACACGACTGCGCTCGTGAACGAAGTGAACGACTTCTTCCTGATGAATCGTGACTTCTCGAACTTGCCGCGTAAATATAAAATATCCATTTCTTCTAACATTTATAACTCCGGTCATGCCGAGATCCAGTGTCTGGCGTTCACGCCAGCCTCGAAGGTGATCGACGGACAAGAAGTGCTCGGCTTCCACGTGTGGGTAGGCGGCGGCTTGTCGGCTAAGCCTCACCTCGCGAAGCGTCTTGACATGTTCGTACGTCCAGAGGAAGTATTGAAGGTAGCTACGGGCGTTACGACGATCTTCCGTGACTACGGCTACCGTGAGAAGCGCCACCATGCGCGCTTGAAGTTCCTTGTAGCTGACTGGGGTCCAGAGAAGTTCAACGAGAAGCTGATCGAGCTGATCGGCGATATGCCTACTTCTGGCGAAGACAAGACGGTCGGCTGGACAGCGGCTTACTTCGACGGCGTGCATAAGCAGCTGCAGGAAGGCTTGAACTACGTCGGTCTTAGCGTGCCAGTTGGCCGTCTGAGCGGCGACGAGTTCATCGAGCTTGCCCGCATTGCTGATGAGTATGGCGACGGTCACATCCGTACAACCGTATCGCAGAACATCATTCTGTCCGGCGTGAAGGACGAGAACGTGGACAAGGTGCTGGCTGAGCCTGTACTGGAGCGTCTGACGCCTAGCCCTAAGCACTTCATGAGCCGTACGGTCTCCTGTACCGGTAATGAGTTCTGTAACCTGGCCGTTGTCGAAACGAAGGAGCGCGCGGTGTCCGTGGCTGAGTACCTCGATGCCAACGTCGAGCTGGACGAAGAGGTTCGCATTCACTTCATCGGCTGCCCGAATGCGTGCGGTCAGAAGCACATTGCCGACATCGGTCTGCAGGGTGCGCTCGTGAAGACGCCTGAAGGTATGGTCGATGCATTCGACATCGCGGTTGGCGGTATTCTCGGTCCTGGCGCGAAGTTCAACGAAGTGTTGAAGGGCCGCGTGAAGGGCGATCAGGTAGGTCCGGTGCTGGAGCAGCTGATCCTGTACTACAAGGAAAACCGTGGACCAGAAGAAACGTTCCATCAGTTCGTTGGCCGCGTAGGCGTGCCTGCGTTCCAAGAGAAGCTGACTTCGATTCTTGCGGAGATTGCTTAATTGATTTGGTTTATCTAGGCTGACCCTATGGGGTCAGCTTTTTTATGTCTGCATGACCTTTTTACTAAACCTCCCACATGTTCCTCAGCGCCTATAGTCCTAATTATATTTAGAATAGTTGATTATATATAAAGTTGGTGATATATTGGAAGTACATCATCGCTCGGGCTTGAATGAAATCGCTAACATATCTCTTATGAAAAGGAGGCATGCGCAACAGTCTTTACAGCGTAGCGTGGGCCAAATAGGTCCGGTTCGGAGTATTCGGCTTTCGTATAATTGAGAGCGCATACACTTCGACTTAAGCATCATAAAACCAGGAGGGAAGGTCATGAATAAGCGCTTGATGCTAAAAAAAGTTAGCTTGGCTATGCTGCTTGCAGCTTCTACAGTTGCACATCAAATTCCGGCAATGGCCACTGCTGCCGATTCCGCCAGCTATCAAGACATTGGTACAATTACGTACAAGGGCAAAACGTACTTCAAGAACAACGTTACGACTGCAACGAAATCAATCGTAATACCAAGCGATACACTCAGCACCATTCAGGCGAAGCTGGATGCAGGAGGCGTCATTCAATTCACCGCTGGCACTTACCACCTCGGAACGATGAAGATCCAAACATCGAATACACGCATTGAAGTCGACTCCAGTGCTGTGTTCAACATGAGGAGTAACATCCTGTTCGATATTCGACCAGCCACTGTAAGCTCCCCGCAAATTGAGAACATCGAGATCTCCTCCCTCGGGACAGAGCGCTTTACGATCATTACGAACGGCAACAAGGGCGGCGACAAGCGTCCGGTACGGCTCGCGAACGTGAAAAACTTTGCTGTATCCGGTATCGACATCATCGGTAATTATGAGGGGCAGCCGTACGTCGTGCTGGCACCTTACCAAGATGGCAGCCCAGGAACAATCTTAGTTAACGGCGAACAGACGTATAACCCTATATTCGGTCTCGTACCGACTTATGGTGTGATTCAAAATGTAGGCGCTGTCAATATTCACGGCGGCTATGCGACCGTTCAATTTTTCGCTGGCAACAACGTTCTTGTGCGTGATATTGATGGTCAGAACGGTGTCACCGTCCGACTGGAACCTGGTAGTGGTAAGGATACCGACAACCAAAGCTTGGCTGGTCCCGAGCTCGGAGCGCTGCACGACATTGTACTCAAAAATATACGTAATACGAATGGCTTCGCCGCTGTATATATGAAGCCACATGCCAAGGTGAATCGCAACATTACGTTGTCGAACATATCCGCGGTAAACAGTGCGTTCGCCATTCATGCCGACGTTGCGAAGTTCAAGCCTGACGATAAGGTGACGGTCACATGGAAGGGTGAAACGTACGATGTGCATCGTAAGCGCGGACGGTTCGAGAACGTTACGATTGATGGGAACGTCTTCCTCAAGCAGCAAGGAGACGAGAAGCTGGCATGGTTCGCGATTAGTGATACGTGGTACATCGACTATGCCAAGCGTGATGGCGAAGGCAATTATTATGACTACACGCCGAACTATGACAATTCCAAGCGACTGACGACTACGATCGTGCCGGTGCTTATGATCTCTCATGAATACCGCACAGACACGGAATTCAATATCGAGCGCGGCAACTATACGCTAGATTTAAGCAAAGCCCACGTGAAGTCGATCGGCTTCACACATCCGTTAGCTACTGACGGAGGCGTGCTGTACCGCGAGGATGCTCGGAATAAGCTCAATGAGCCTTTGACGGACGAGCAGATTAAGCAATAGCTCGTAAACATTACTGTGCGTTGCACGTCCGTTTACGATTAAGCCAATGCACGAAGCTCTGACACAAGAATTGAATCTTAATCTGGAGGGAAAATCGAATGCATTCATTGTCATTTAAACGAGCTTGGTTCGCTTTTATACTAGCCATTACTGTTCTGTTCGCTCAGCTTCCGTCTTTCGCCGCTGCAGCTGACCCTGCTACCTTCCAAGGTATCGGCAACGTATCGTACGGTGGCAAGACGTATTTTACGAATAAGGTTACGACTACGAACAAGAAGATCGTGAACCCGGGTGATTCGCTTAGCTCCATCCAATCGAAGCTCGATTCCGGCGGAGTCATTCAGTTCTCTGCGGGAACCTACAATCTCGGCACGATGAAGATCACCAAGTCGAACACTCGAGTAGAAGTTCACGAAGACGCTACCTTTAACATGTCAAGCAACATTCTATTCGATATTCGGCCAGCCACTGTAAGCTCCCCGAGAATTGAGAATATCGAGATCGCCTCCATCGGGCCTGGCCGCTTCTTGATCAAGACGAATGGGAATAAGGGCGGGGACAAGCGTCCGGTTCGATTGACGAATGTGAAGAACTTTGCCGTCTCCGGCATCCAGATCCAAGGTAACTATGAAGGTCAGCCGTTCATCGTGCTCGTTCCTTATCAGGACGGCAGCCCAGGTACGATTCTAGTCAATGGAGTGAAGAAGTACAATCCGATCTTCGGACTCGTTCCAACCTTCGGGGTAATCCAAGACGTGGGTGCTACCGGTATTCACGGTGGATACGCTACGGTACAAATGTTCGGCGGCGACAACGTCCTCATGCGCAACATTGATGGTGAGAACGGCGTTACGGTTCGTCTGGAGCCGGGCAGTGGTCAAGATACTGATAATACGAGTATGTCTGGACCAGATCTCGGTGCGCTGCGCGACATTACGCTGGTGAATGTCAACAACAAGAACGGCTTCGCAGCGGTATATCTGAAGGCGCACGCCAAGGTGAATCGCAACATCACACTAACCAACATTACCGCTACGAACAGCGGCTCCACGGTGCACACGGATGTATCCGAGTTCCATCGAGGAGATAAAGTAACCGTTACCTACAACGGAGATACGTATGACGTTGAGCGAAAGCGCGGCCGCTTTGAGAATGTTAAGCTGAAGGGCAACATCAAGCTCACACAGACAGGCACGAGCAAGCTGGCTTGGTTCGCAATCAGCGACCTGCTCTACATTGACTACAGCAAGCGTAATGGTGACGGAGATTATGCGGATTATGCACCGAATATCGATAACTCCAAGCGTCTCACGACTCCGATTGCCCCTGTACTGATGCTGTCGCATGAATATCGTTCGGATACGAGCTTCAGCATAGAGCGTGGAACGTATACGATGGATTTCAGCGGCGCTACGATTCAATCGGTCGGCTTCTCACATTCATTGGCCACGAATGGCGGCGTCCTGTATCGCGAGGATGCCAGAACGAAGCTGAACAAGCCACTGACTGACGCGCAGATTAAAGATTATTAGGCTTAGCAGCCACCCTGTCAGGATCAGCCTCTGTGTAACATGTGTGTAACAAGTCCAACAAGCCCAGCTTCTGCTGGGCTTGTTGACTATGTCTTCGAGAACTAGCTGATGCATCTACTCCTCGTCTATACAACCGCATCCTCTAGCGCCTTCAGACGCTTATAGTAATCCTCCGAACGCTCTCGATCACGCTCGAGAATCGGCTTCAAGTACTTGCCCGTATACGAGCCCTCTACCTTGACGACCTCCTCAGGCGTACCAGTCGCTACGATCATACCGCCGCGGTTGCCGCCCTCAGGACCAAGGTCGATCAAGTAATCGGCAGTCTTGATGACATCAAGGTTGTGCTCAATAACAAGCACCGAGTCCCCGTTCTCTACGAGACGATGCAGCACCTTCAGCAGACGGTCTATATCATCGATATGAAGCCCTGTCGTCGGCTCGTCAAGAATGTAGATCGTCTTGCCAGTGCTGCGACGATACAGCTCAGCAGCCAGCTTCACGCGCTGCGCCTCACCACCGGATAACGTCGTAGCTGGCTGACCAAGATTCATGTAGCCAAGTCCGACATCGAGCAGCGTCTGCAGCTTGCGGTGAATACGCGGAATGTTCTTGAAGAACTCGCACGCATCCTCTATCGTTAACGCCAGCACATCGGATATGCTGAGGCCCTTGTACTTCACCTCCAGCGTCTCACGATTGTACCGCTTCCCCTTACAAATCTCGCAAGGCACGTAGACGTCTGGCAAGAAGTGCATCTCAATCTTAATAATTCCGTCGCCGCGGCACGCCTCACAGCGTCCGCCCTTCACATTGAAGCTGAAGCGTCCCTTCTTGTAGCCGCGAACCTTCGCCTCATTCGTAGCCGAGAAGACGTCGCGGATGTCATCGAATACTCCGGTGTACGTAGCCGGATTCGAGCGCGGCGTACGTCCGATCGGCGACTGATCAATATCGATCACCTTATCGACGTGCTCCAGTCCCTTGAACTCCTTGTACTCACCGGGCCTCACCTTCCCGCCGTTCAGCTCCTTAGCGAGTGTCTTGTACAAGATCTCATTAATGAGCGTGCTCTTACCCGAACCGGATACACCAGTCACGCAGCTGAATACACCGAGCGGGAACTTCACATTGACGCCGCGCAGGTTGTTCTCCTTCGCGCCGCGAATCTCGAGCCACTTGTCATTCGTCTTGCGACGCTCAGGCGGGACAGGAATGAACTTCTTACCGCTCAAGTATTGACCGGTTAGTGACGCCGGGTCCTCCATAATCTCCTTCGGCGTCCCCTGCGCGACCACTTGTCCACCGTGGATGCCTGCACCGGGGCCGATGTCGATAATATAGTCAGCGGCCATCATCGTGTCTTCGTCATGCTCGACGACAATGAGCGTATTACCGAGATCGCGCATATGCACCAGCGTCTGGATGAGCCTGTCGTTGTCGCGCTGATGCAATCCGATGCTCGGCTCGTCCAATATATATAGGACGCCCATCAAGCTCGAACCGATCTGCGTAGCCAGCCGAATCCGCTGCGCCTCGCCGCCGGACAGCGTCCCTGCCGCTCGGCTCATCGACAAGTAATCAAGTCCGACGTTCACGAGGAAGCCGAGTCGAGCCTTGATCTCCTTCAGAATGAGATGCGCAATCGTCAGCTCACGCTCATTGAGCGTAAGCGAATCGAACCAGCTGTGCGCCTCTCCGATCGACAGCGACGTTACGTGTGCGATGTTCCGCGTACCGACCGTTACCGCGAGCGATTCCGGCTTCAAGCGTTGCCCCTTGCACTTACCGCATGGCTTCGCGCTCATATATTGCTCGATATGCTCGCGAATTCCGTCCGAGAACGTCTCGCGGTATCGTCGCTCCAGATTATTGACGATGCCCTCGAAGGCGACCATCGCTTCCTTCTTATGCCCGAAGTCGTTCTCATACTTGAACTTCACCTTCTCGCCGCCTGTACCGTTCAGCAGCTTGCTCATCTGCTCCTTCGTCAGCTCAGCGATCGGCACGTCCTGCGGAATGCCGTAGTGTTCACATACCGACGCGAGAAATTGCGGGTAATAATTCGACGTGCTGCCCGCCCACGCCTCGAACGCGCCCTCCTGAATGGACAGCTTCGGGTTCGGCACCAGCATCTCGGAGTCCACAATCATCTTAAGCCCAAGACCGTCACAGTCTGGACAAGCACCGTACGGGCTGTTGAACGAGAACATGCGGGGCGCCAACTCCTCGATGCTGAAGCCGCACTCTGGACAAGCGAGGTTCTGACTGAACAGCAGCTCCTCCTGATCGATGATGTCGACGATGACGCGACCATCTGCCAGCTTCAGCGCCGTCTCGAGCGAGTCCGCTAGTCGCGCCTGTACATCGTCCTTCACGACGATTCGGTCGACGACAACCTCGATGTTGTGCTTCTTGTTCTTCTCCAGCTCGATCGTCTCGGACAGCTCGCGCAGCTCGCCGTTGACGCGAACGCGAACGAACCCCTGCTTATGCACATCTGCGAGCAGCTTCGAATGCTCCCCCTTGCGACCCGATACGAGCGGAGCCAGGATCTGCAGCTTCGTCCGCTCTGGGTATTCCATAATGCGGTCGACCATCTGCTCGACCGTCTGCGACGTAATCTCGATGCCGTGCTCCGGACAGTGAGGACGTCCGACACGTGCGAACAGCAGTCGCAAGTAGTCGTAAATTTCCGTTACGGTACCGACCGTCGACCGCGGGTTACGACTTGTCGTCTTCTGGTCAATCGAGATCGCAGGAGACAGCCCTTCAATCGAGTCGACGTCCGGCTTGTCCATCTGCCCGAGAAACTGCCTCGCATACGCAGACAGCGATTCGACATACCGACGCTGTCCCTCGGCGTAGATCGTATCGAACGCCAGAGACGATTTACCCGAGCCGCTCAAGCCCGTCAGCACGACAAATTTGTCACGTGGAATCGTGACGTCTACATTTTTAAGATTGTGGGCTCGCGCGCCCTTAATTACGATGTTGTCTCTGGCCACAGTTCGATCAACTCCTACCCTTAGTTACAGCTCGGCCTTCAGCTCGAGTACCGCATCACGCAGCTCTGCAGCTCGCTCGAACTGCAAATTTCTAGCTGCTTCCTTCATCTCCTGCTCCAGACGCTCGATCATCGACATCCGGTCCTTCTTCGACATCTTCTGCTTCGCATCCGCCAAGTAGTCCGCCTTCTGCTCGGCAACCTTCGTCGCCTCGATCACGTCGCGAATCTTCTTCTTAATGGTCTGCGGCGTTATGCCGTGCTTCTCGTTATACGCGAGCTGAATCGTGCGGCGGCGCTCTGTCTCGCCAATCGCCTTCGTCATCGAGTCCGTCATCTTATCGCCATACATGATGACGCGCCCTTCCGAGTTACGAGCTGCCCGCCCTATCGTCTGAATGAGCGACCGCTCGGCTCTGAGGAACCCTTCCTTGTCCGCATCGAGAATCGCCACGAGCGACACCTCCGGCAGGTCTAGACCTTCCCGCAGCAGGTTGATGCCGATCAGGACATGGAACACCCCAAGGCGCAGCTCCCGCAAAATCTGCATCCGCTCCAGCGTCTTGATCTCCGAATGCAAATACCGAACCTTGATGCCGATCTCCTTCAAGTAGTCGGTCAAGTCCTCGGACATCTTCTTCGTCAGCGTCGTCACGAGCACGCGCTCATCGCGCTTCATGCGCTCATGGATCTCGCCAATCAAGTCATCAATCTGCCCCTTGGTCGGCCTCACCTCGATGATCGGATCAATGAGACCCGTCGGACGAATAATTTGCTCGATCATCTCCGGACAACGCTCCAGCTCGTAGGGCCCCGGTGTCGCCGAGATATACATGATCTGATTGATCTTCTCCTCGAACTCCTCGAAGCGAAGAGGACGGTTATCAAGAGCCGACGGCAAGCGGAAGCCGTGATCGACGAGCACCTGCTTGCGCGCACGGTCGCCGTTATACATGGCGCGAATTTGCGGCAGCGTCACGTGAGACTCATCAATCAGAATCAGCATATCATCTGGAAAATAATCAAGAAGCGTATACGGCGTCGCTCCTGGCTCGCGGAACGTCAGCGGACCGGAGTAATTCTCGATACCCGAGCAGAAGCCCATCTCCTGCATCATCTCGATGTCGTAGCGTGTTCGCTGCTCCAGCCGCTGCGCCTCCAGCAGCTTGCCCTGCTCCCGAAGCTCGGCCAGCCTCTCCTCCAGCTCTCGCTCAATGTTGAGGATCGCCTTCTTCATCGTCTCCTCCTGCGTCACGAAGTGAGAGGCCGGGAAGATCGCAATATGCTCGCGCTCACTGATGATTTCTCCAGTCAGCACGTTAATCTCGGTAATGCGTTCGATCTCGTCGCCGAACAGCTCCACCCGAATCGCATGCTCGCTGTTCGAGGCCGGGAAGATCTCCACCACATCGCCTCGTACACGGAATGTACCGCGCACGAAGTTCATATCGTTACGCTGGTATTGAATGTCTATTAAGCGGTGCAGAATATCTTGTCGCGACTTCTCCATACCTCTGCGCAACGACAGCACAAGGCTTCGGTACTCCATCGGAGAACCGAGGCCGTATATACAGGACACACTCGCCACGATCACGACGTCTCTGCGCTCGAACAGGGCGCTCGTCGCCGAGTGCCGCAGCTTGTCGATCTCCTCGTTGATGCTGGAATCCTTCTCAATATACGTATCCGACGACGGAATGTACGCCTCCGGCTGGAAGTAGTCGTAATAGCTTACGAAATATTCCACCGCATTATGTGGGAAAAACTCCTTCAGCTCGCTGCACAGCTGTGCAGCTAAGGTCTTGTTGTGAGCGATCAGCAGCGTCGGTCGGTTCAGCTCTGCAATAACGTGCGCAGCGGTGAACGTCTTCCCCGTGCCTGTGGCCCCGAGCAGCGTCTGATGCTTGCGTCCTGAGCGAATGGAATCTACGAGCTTGCGGATGGCGGCAGGCTGATCTCCTTGTGGCGTATAATCCGATACCAGCTCGAACTTCTGATCGCTTACGATCACTTCGTTCATTTCATCACCCTTCCGGAAAAGGTCGAACTCACGGCTAAAGTTTTAGATTGGGATACCCGATAAATAAATATGCGTGAGCAAACGTCGCTTGTCGCTCTGTTCGCGTATTGTCGATTTAATAGGAATATTTGTTCCCATCTATTATACTCGTTTTTCCAATGCGTTGCAAACAGGCTAAGAGCCTTATACCTTAACTCTGAAGGAGCGAAAGAGCATGGACTTGATCACCATCATCGGCATCGTTGTCGGGATCGGAGCATTGACGGTAGGCTATATGATGGACGGCGGACATCTTTCCGGATTGTTCGTACCGAGCGCGCTAATCATCATATTCGGTGGAACGATCGGCGCCGTGCTGGTCAGCTTCCCGCTGAAGCAGGTGAAGCAGCTTGGCAGTGCCGTTCAGATGGCGTTTCTCGATAAGCAGACCGACCCGCTCGACACGATCGACGAATTCTACAACATGACCCTCACCGCTCGGCGAGAAGGCGTGCTTGCCCTTGAGGACACGGCACAGGAGCATCCGAACGCGTTCATTCGCGACGGTCTGCAGCTCGTCGTAGACGGCACCGACCCGGAGCAGCTGCGTGAGATTCTGGAGCTGGAGATCGAGGCGGTCGAGCGCAAGCACGAAGGCTGGGCCAAAATGTTCGAGGCTGCCGGCGGCTACGCGCCGACGATGGGTATTCTCGGCACCGTGCTCGGCCTCATTCACGTCCTCGGCAACCTGGAGGACCCGAGCAAGCTCGGTCCGGCCATCGCGGTCGCCTTCACGGCGACGCTGTACGGCGTCGGCTCCGCGAACCTGCTGTTCCTGCCGATTGCCAGCAAGATCAAGTCGCGCAGCGCCGAGCACGTGCTTCACTACGAGCTCATGCTTGAAGGCTTGCTCTCCCTGCAGGCCGGGGTGAACCCGGTTATTATCAAGAAGAAGCTGCTCGCATACGTTCAAGTGCAGGCTAAGCCTGCTGCGAAGGATGGTGAGTCGCTTGGCGAAGAGTAGAAGACGCCGGCAGCGCAAGGAGGGGCACGTGAACAACGAGCGCTGGCTGCTCAGCTATGCGGATTTTATAACGCTAGTGCTAATCTTCTTCATTATTATGTACGCGATGAGTCAGGTGGACGCGAAGAAGTACGAGGTGCTCGCTCAATCGCTCCAGCTGGAGTTCCGCAAGGCCGACTCGATTACGCCCCAGGGCGAAGGACTGAATGGCTCGGTCAACCCGTCCAAGCAGCCAGACAAGACGAGCACAGAGCAGCCATCAGAGGCCGAGCTAGCCGAGCAGCTGAAGGCTGAACGGGAGAAGCAGCTGGAGGATTTGCTGCAGAAGGTGCAGACCTATATCGCCGAGAACAACCTGCAGACGCTCGCCTCTGCTGCGAACACTCCAAGAGGCGTAGCGGTCACGTTGAACGACCTGTTCTTGTTCGATCTCGGGAAGGCCGACCTGAAGCCGGGTGCCCTCCCGGTGCTGAACCAGCTGGCGAGCTTGTTCCCGTCACTGAACGCGACGATCAGCATTGAAGGACATACAGACGACCTCCCGCTCGGCACCGGCTCGATCTATGGAGACAATTGGGGGCTGTCGCAGGCTCGCTCGTTGTCAGTGCTCCGCTACTTCGTCAACGACATGGCACAGGACCCGAAGCGGTTCGTCTCCACGTCGTATGCGGACACAAGACCGATCGTGGACAATACGAACGAGGAGAACAGGGCGAAGAACCGCCGCGTCGAGATCGTCGTCCTGCGCTAAGCTGCAGCTTGTCCATGCACGCATTCTGCTTCTGTTGTTCCCTTCTACCGCTCTACCGCATGAAAAAAAGCCGACTCGCAAGCTCAAAAGCCGCCTGTTCAACCGGCAGAGGATGCTCCTCCTGCCCGCTGACATGCAGCTCCGACCGCTTGCAGTCGGCTTATTTATTGTTATTGTAGCAAGCTGTAAGCCTTCTTACGACTCCCACATAAGTCTAGCCTCGAGAGCCTACATCCCTCGATCAATCTGCTTCTCATTGCGCAGCAAGCCTGTCAGCTTGCGGCGGAAGTAGGACCAGAACGACAGCGGCTTCGTGTCCACATAATACAGCACATCCTCATCCGGAGCCAGAATGATGCCCAGCTGATGGTGATCTCCCGAGTAGACCGCCCGCTTCAAGAAGCGGCTCTCTCTGGCGTAATCGAGTATCTCCAGACGACAATAAGCTGAATTCAGCTGCATCGCCTGGTGAAGCTCCTGCTTCGTTCGAATGGGCACACCGTTCACCTTGCTGATGACCTCGCCTGGCCGAAGACCGAGCTCCTCTGCCGGACTGCCTGGCAGCACCGCGAGAATATTGAGCCCCTTGCCATCCTGCACATAGATCGGTGCACGCTTCTCTTCATCGCGACGGCTGAAGACGATCATTCCCTCGTGCAGCAGCACCGCGAGCAGACATAGCCAGAACGTCAGCACCGGAGCTAATGCAGCTAGTAAGGCCAGCAGGAGCACTGCCCCTGAATAGCCGAGAAGCAGCGTCGAGCTCATGCGGGCTTTATCCTTAGGCACACGGGACATCGTCAGCTCGGTGAAGCCGACCATAACGGGGAAGCCGATGATCATCCAGCCGTTCTGCCACATCTCACCCCCGAGCAGCGGCGACCAAGGCAGGCTGACGGCACCCGCTCCTGCCCCGCCTACTGCCGCATCCGGACTGAGCGGCACAATCAAGAACAGCGCCATCGGCCAGAAGCCCTGCAGCTGGTAAGCACCGACCATACGGCCGCGCTTGCCCTCTACGAACAGCGGTGTCGACAGCCGCGTTCCTAGCGTACGCACGTAGACCGCCTCGGCCAGATGAAGCACAGCGACCAGGGCGAGCATAGACGGCGCGTTGAACGCCAGAATCGGCCCTGTCAGCCATTGCCACTCCGCGGACGAGCCAACTCCAGGTATGCTGCTCAGTATCGCATGCAGCATGCCGAGGACGCCTACTGCATACGCCCAGCACATATATCGCACACGAACCAGTGCGATCAAGAGCGATACGAGCCACAGCAGCAACACTGCCTCGAGCTGAACAGTAGCCCCGATGACAGCCATCAGCGCTGATGCGACGAGACCGCCGAAGAACCCCCACATGACCGTGCGCCACGATTCCGAGAGCAGCGAATGCAGCTTCGTCGAGAACAGTCTCCGCTCTAGCGCAATTTGCCGCCGATACTGCAGCACGATCACGAGAATGCCGACGTAGTAAAAAGGATGCAGCAGCAGCTGTAAAATAGCTTCCAGCCATTGCAAGCCTAACGTTTGAACCCAGCTCATAGCCCGCTCCTTCATATTGCAACTTATAGTAGTAAGGATTGCTCTATTATTGGTCAAAAAAATAAGAGGTCGCCCTTCGATCACTCGAAGGACACCTCCCTATTCGTTCGACATCAGCTGGAGCTTTTCCTGCACAGCTCCTGAAATTGGCAATGCAATACAGTGTGGCTAGCTACAGCTACCGGATCTCCTTACGGATCGATTCGAGCGCCGCCTTCAGCTGCAGATCGTTCTTCGGATCGCGAATCGCCGCGACAATCGCCTTCTCCAGCTTCGTCGCCGTCTCCTCATCGACCTCGCCAGTAACAGGCACGCTGTTCGCACGCTGGAATGACTTAACCGCTTGCGCCGTCTGATCATTGTAGTAGCCGTCCTCACGCCCAGGGTCATACCCAGCCCCCTTCAGCATGATCTGCAGGTTCTTCACATCTTCGCTGTTCATATCCGGCTTCAGGGTCTGCTTCTTGCTCAGCGGCGCTGCCTTGAAGTAGGCTGGCTGCTCGACCGCGAGGTCCGGCGCGATGCCCGTCTTATGGATCCAAGTGCCATCAGGCGTCAGCCACTTGTAGACAGTCATCTTGATGTTGCTGCCGTCGCCCATCTCTTGCTCGAACGTCACCTGCACGGTACCCTTACCGAACGTCGTCTCGCCAATCAGCTTGCTGCCCGCCGAATCGTGCAGCGCTCCCGCTAATATCTCGGAGGCGCTGGCGCTGCCCTTATTAATGAGAACATGCACTGGATACGGCTTGCCGCCGTCCTGCT
This sequence comes from Paenibacillus sp. YYML68, assembly GCF_027923405.1. Lineage (NCBI taxonomy): Bacteria > Bacillati > Bacillota > Bacilli > Caryophanales > Paenibacillaceae > Paenibacillus > Paenibacillus sp. YYML68. Next base: position 86,252 of record NZ_BQYI01000001.1, read on the forward strand.
CCGACTTCGTCTCCTCGCGCAGTCCCTTGCGGTTCTCGATCTGCACGATTGGCTTGCCCTTCGGCACGAACGGCTCGACGATCTCCACGACAGAGGAGAGCAGACCGCCCGGATCGTTGCGCACATCAATAATAAGACCCTTCAAGCCCTTCTTCTCCAGAGCGGCCAGCTCCTCATTGAAGCTCTCAGCTGTGTTCGTCGCGAACTGTCGGATCTCGATCTTGCCGATGCTGCCCTCGAGCATCTCCGCCTTCACCGTCTCGACATCAATATCATCGCGCACGACAATAAGCTGGATCGGGTCGGTAACACCGGGACGCACAATCTCAAGCTTCGCCTGTGTTCCCTTCGGACCGCGAATCTTCATAATCGCCTGATTCAGCGTCAATCCATCGAGTGATTCTCCATTCACGGACAAGATCACATCATGCGCATGAAGACCAGCCTTCTCTGCCGGAGAGCCCTTGATCGGTGCGACGATCGTCACCTTGCCCTCCTCCTGCGTCACCTCAGCGCCAATGCCTTGGAACGAAGACGTGATATTCTCGCCGAACTGCTTCGCTTCCTTCTGATCCATGTACACGGTGAACGGATCCTCAAGCGTCTCCAGCATGCCGTTGATCGCCCCGTTCACAAGCTCCTCGTGATCGACCTCGCTCAGATACTTACTCGTAATCAGCTGATATGTGGTGGCAATTTTGTTGATGTCCTTGCCGCTCAAGCCGCTCTTCGCCTCGGCCGCCGCAGCACCTACCTCGTTCTTCACCGCTGCGAATATCGCAGGGTTCACGATTGTGAGCGTCATAATACTGCTGGCGAACATCGAGAGCAGCACGAATGCAAGCACTGTACGTCCCTTAAACACCATATCGACCTTCCACCTGCCTTTGCTGTTCCTTACACTTGTCTCTCTATTGTATGACAAGCTATACCGATTTATGAACGAGCTGGATTAACGCAGGTACGGCTTCGGATCAACAGGCTTCTCATGAATCCTTACCTCGAAGTGCAGGTGGTTGCCCGTCGATCGGCCCGTCGAGCCGACCTCGGCGATCTTCTGCCCCTTCTTCACCGCGTCACCCTTGTTGACAACGATTCCGTCATTACGAATATGCGCGTACAGCGTCCATACGCCATTCCCGTGATCAACAATGACCGTATTGCCGTAGCCGCTCCACCACGAAGCCATAATGACAACACCATCAGCCGCCGCCACGATGCTCGTTCCAGCTGGCGCAGGGAAGTCGATGCCATTATGCGTCGCTGTCTTACCTGTGAACGGGTCGCGGCGCGTGCCGAAGTCCGAGGACATGTTCACGAGCTTAGCGAGCGGGAACTGGAATTGACCGCCGCTGTACGTGTACACCGGTGCTGGTGCCGTGCTCTTGGACTTCGCGGCCTCCTGGGCCTTCGCATCACGCAGCGCCTTCTGCTTCGCCGCTTCCTGGGAAGCGAGCTTCATCAGCTGAGCATCGACCTCCTCGCTAATCTCGTGAAGCTCCTTCTCCTTCTCATTCAAGCTGGCGATGCGGACCTCCTTCTCCTTCTCCTTGACCAGTAGCTCCGCCTTCACAGCAGCCGTCTCGGCGTACAGATCACGAACCTCGGCCAGCTGCTGCTCGATCTCCATCTTCTTCACGGCAATGAGATCACGGTCGCGCACATTCGCTTCCAATATATCCTTGTCCTGATTGACAATAGAGCGCAGCGCCTCGAGACGATCGAGGAAATCAGTGAAGCTCGTCGAGCTGAGCAGCACGTCCGCATACGACACGACGCCATTCATATACATCAGACGAATCCGGGAGCGCAGCATCTGATCGCGAGACACGATACGGCCCTCTGCGTCCTCGAGCTGCACCGCATTCTCCTGCAGCGATGCGCTCACCGTCTCCACCTTCTCGTTGAGCACGCTCAAGCTCTGATTCGTCTTATCGATCTGGTCGAGCAGCACATTGATCTCCTGCGACGTCTGCTGCTTCTCCCTCGTGACCTGATTCAATTGCTTGTCCGTCTCGTTCACCTTACGCTCGACAGCCGCCTTCGAAGCCTTCAGCTGTTCAAGCTCCTTCTGAATCCGTTGCGACGTAGTGACAGCTGAGCTCGTTTGCGGCATGACGACAGTCCCTAGCAGTCCCAGACTTAGGACGGCCGGTATGATAAGCTTCTTCAACGCCGGTTTCCTCCCCATCCGTAGTTGTTCTCCCTACACGCTACACAACCTATACTCGCAAAAACTTACGTACCGACAGCACGCTTCCCCAAATGCCGATCGCTACCCCGATCCCAATCAGCAGTCCCGCTGTCTCCGCTACAATGGACTCGAACGGCAGCAGCTTGATCAGCATTAAATTCAGATCGAGCTGCAGCGACTGCATCAGCTGCCAGTAACCATATTGTAGAATAACGACTGGGATAACCGAGCCGATAATGCCGAGCAACGCTCCTTCAATGAAGAACGGCCAGCGAATGAACGAATTCGTCGCACCGACCAGCTTCATGATCGAGATTTCGCGGCGGCGCGCGACGATTGTAATTTTGATCGTATTGGATATAAGGAACATCGCCGTCAACGCAAGTGCTGCCACCAGCACAAGTCCTGCATTACGGACGACAGACGTAATCTTGAACATCGTCTCTACGGTACCCTGCCCGTAGCTGACACGGTAGATCGGCTTCGTCGCCTTCCCTTCGTTCAGCTTCGAGATGGCGTCAGCAGCGATGCCGACCTCTCGGGGCTCAGATACCTCGACCGTGAACGAATCATTCAGCGGGTTGTTCTCCCCGTCGAAGCCCTCCAGCAGCTGCTCCCCGCTCTGGCCCAGACGCTCACGCAGATACTCCAGCCCCTCCGCCTTCGAGACGAACGTGACTTTGTTCACCTGCGGAATGGCGGCAATCTCGTTCTGCAGCTGTGCGATCTGCTCCTGCGGCGTATTCACCTCGAGGTAGACGCGGATCTCGACCTGCTGCTCGATCTGCTGGGCCAAATAGTTCACGTTAAGCGACAGCAGCAGGAAGACGCCGAGGATGAACAGCGAGATCGAGATCGAGCTGATCGAGGCGAACGACATCCAGCCGTTCCGTCCGACATTCAGGAGCCCTTCGCGCAAATGGCGGCCAGCCGTACTAATCTTCATAGCCGTATTCACCCCTTGCTTCGTCGCGTGCGATCTTGCCCGCTTCGATGGCGATGACCCGCTTGCGTATCGTGTTCACGATCTCCTTATTGTGCGTCGCCATCACGATGGTCGTGCCGCGGAAGTTAATCTCCTCCATCAGCCTCATGATACCCCATGACGTATCTGGATCGAGATTACCAGTAGGCTCGTCCGCAATAATAACCGCCGGATTGTTCACGATCGCACGAGCGATCGCAACACGCTGCTGCTCGCCACCGGACAGCTGGGTCGGCAGCGACTGCGCCTTATCCTTCAGCCGCACGAGCTCCAGCACCTCCAGCGTACGCTTCTTGATCACCTTCTTCGGCGCCTCGATGACCTCCATCGCGAAGGCGACGTTCTCATACACCGTCAGCTTCGGCAGCAGGCGGAAGTCCTGGAAGATGACGCCGATGTTGCGGCGAACGTACGGAATTTTGCGCTGCTTGAGCTTCTCGAGGTTGAAGCCGTTCACGAAGATCGTCCCCTTGGTCGGACGTTCCTCTCTATAGATCATTTTCATAAATGTCGATTTACCCGCACCTGACGGACCGACAACGTAGACGAATTCGCTCTGGTCTACCTTGACGTTAATGCCCCTTAGAGCATGGCTGCCGTCCGGGTACGTTTTCCAAACGTCATGCATTTCGATCACGTGATCACATCCTGAATGTAGTTAGCGAAATTTGGAAGTCTCAGTGCAGACATAGCTTATACCACTTCGACATGAAAGACGAAAATCCTTTAGCACCGCGCCATTTTCTACATATTGCCACAATGTTTTTGTGCACGGCTCAATCCCCTGCTTGCTGCCTGCTAGCTTAATTTGTAAGCGCGGTTGAATATAGTGGAAAGTTCGGCCGGACAGCCGCATACATTGAAGGATGTAGACAGCTCGTACGAAAAAAGCAGTCAAAGGAGATCGCCTCTATGCCCTCCATGAATAAAAGAATCATGCCCCGCGGAGCGTTCCGCGTCATCGCGCCACTCCTGACCTGCGCGCTCGGCCTCACGCTAGTGGGCAGTGCGGCCGTCTGGGTGTACGCCTCCACAGACCGCATCCCAAGCGGCGTCCAGCTCGACGGCTGGCCTGTCGGCGGACTTCCGTACGCAGAGCTGGACCAGCAGCTGCAGGCCCGCAAGCAGCAATATACCTCGCTGCCCGTGCAGCTCCAGCTTGCCGGCAGCGGCGACAGCACCGCAAGCCCGCTCCATGCAGGCGAGCTCGGGGTGTCGCTGCAGGAGGACGAGCTGCGGGCGCGTATCGCCCGGCTGCAGACTGGCTCGCTGTACAGTCGGGCGAGAGCGCGATGGAGCGAGCGCGGACAACGGTGGAGCGTGCAGCCGCAGGTGGACACAGCCCAGCTGCAGGCGGCGCTGCGGCAGTCGTTCCCTGCGTCGTACCGCAGCGAGCCGAAGGACGCCGTCCGCACGATCCGCGCCGACGATACGGTCGTCTACACGCCGGAGACGACCGTCCTGCGCCCGGACGAACAGCGCTTCGCCGACGAGCTGCTCGCCGCGCTGCCGCGCTGGACCGAGGCCGGCGCGGTGCAGGAGCCGCTGCGGCTGCAGGTGCCCGAGCGGCAGCTTCTGCCGAAGCAGACGCTCGAGTCGCTGCGCGCCCAAGGCATTACGCGCAGGCTCGCCGCGTTCACGACAGTGTACCCGCCCGCGCCGAGCACCAGCAGCGGAGGCAGCTCCAGCTCCGCAGGCCGCGTGCACAACGTGCGCTCGACCGCGGCTACGCTGCACGATGTGCTGCTCGCGCCGGGCGACGTCTTCGACTACGCGCCGATCGTGGAGCGCACCGAGCAGCGCGCTGGCTACCGCGAAGCGCCTGTTATCATGAACGGCAAGCTCGTGCCCGGCATCGGCGGCGGCATCTGCCAGGTGTCGTCTACGCTGTACAACGCCGTACTGCGGGCCGGGCTTGAGATCGTCGAGCGGCGCAACCATTCGCTGCCGGTCAGCTATGTGCCGCTCGGACAAGATGCGACATTCTCGAGCGGCTATATCAACTTCAAGTTCCGCAATAATACGGAGCATTATGTACTGGTCCGCACGGAGGCCGATGAAGAGAGGCTGACCGTGAAGCTGTTCGGACAGACGCCCGAGGAGCTGACGTACGAGGTCGAGTCGAAGACGATCGAGACGCTAGAGCCGCCGCGCCGCTACGTGCACAACCCGAAGCTGCGCCCCGGTCAAGAGCAGGTGCTGGCGAAGGGCAAGCCCGGCTACATCGTCGAGACGTACCGCATCCATAAGCGTAACGGCTCGATGATCAACCGGGAGAAGCTGTCCCGCGACACGTACGCTGCCCAGTCGACGCTGGTCGCCGTCAACGGCGGCCCCGACGCAGGCTCAGGGGATGCTCCCGCTCCGTCCAGGGAGGAAGGAGCCGCCCCGCACGTGGAGGACGGCGTCAAGGGACCGTCGTTCCGCTGAACAGCAAATACGCCTTCCCCGGCTTGAATGAGGGGAAGGCGTTTTGCTCAGCTACATGCTAGGTGGTCTGCATCGGCTGCTCGTGGTCAATAAAGATCGCTTCTAACGAAGTGGCCTCCACCTCGACACGGAATATTCGCACGTGATGACGACTGGCGGCCTCCACGATGTCCGCGATGCTCTCTTCATGTTGAACGGTGAATTCCAGCCAGCCGCCCTCGGTCAGCGAGGGTGCTACAGCTGTATGCAGCTGCAGCTGCCCGAGCCATTGCTGCAGGCTGTCCTCACGTTCGCTCGCATACTTCAGCTTCACCTTAAGCTCGGTTGTATGCGCAGTCTGCAGCTGCTCGAGCGTACCTAACTTCTCAATGCGACCTTGATTAATAATCGCGATGCGGTCACACAGCTTCTCTACCTCTTCCAGATTGTGAGACGTCATGAAGATCGTAATGCCCTGAGAGGCCAGCTTCCTCAAGAGAGACCGGATCTGAATGGAGGATTCAATATCCAGCGTCGAGGTCGGCTCATCCAGAAACAGAAGCTCCGGACTGCCGATTAACGCCTGCGCGATGCCCAGCTTCTTCTTCATCCCTAGCGAGAACTGGCCTGCCTTCTTATTGTAATGCTCCCCGAGGCCCACCTCGTCGAGTAAGGCGATGAGCTCCTCACGAACAGGCTTAAGACCCTTCACTCTTGCGAAAAACTGGAGATGCTGCAGCGCCGTCATGTCATTGTAATATTGACTATTGTCAGGTAGCACGCCGATTCGCTGCTTCAGCTTATCGATGGACTTGTAGGAGGCATTGAAGAGCTCGATCTCGCCGGAGGTTGGAGGAATGATGCCGGTGAGCATATGGATCGTCGTGCTTTTGCCCGCGCCATTGCGCCCCAGGAATGCGAAGATCTCGCCTTGCTTCAAGGCGAAGCTGATTTCATTGACCACCTTACGGCCTCTGTACGCCTTCGTTAGCTCCTTCACGGTTAAGATACTCATGACTATAATTCCTTTCTCTCTAAGACCTTCACGGCGACTACCAGCATGAGCAGAGCTTCCAGCACCGCAATCATCAGCCACCCATGGTTATCCGACATGAAATAATAAGGGAGACCATAGCGCACAACCTGAGCCACAGCAGTCGTATTGAACATACTCCAGACGCCAGCGATCGGCATCGCAATGCCTAAGATCAGACTCGTCATTACCGTATAGGCATGGTTCACGATCAGCGTTGAGACGAGCACGACCACACTGGTATGAAAGGCGAGGAACACCCAGAGCAGGAGCAGCTCTTGAATGAGGAAGGTCTTCGTCATGATCGATACGATCACGAATGTAATCGTCGTGATACTCAGCCAAAACAGCCACACAGCCAAAAACTTGCCGAGCACAATATTTCGCCGAGAAGTCTTCGTCACGAGTAATCGAATGCGCTGCAATTCAATATCCCGATTGATAATATCGTGCGAGAGGATGTAGACGAACAGCGCTCCGAACGCGACCAGAATGAAGGATAACCCGGCAAGAGCCGTACTTTCCGCTGATCCAACCTCACTTTGAAACAACGCATTGCTGGTAATGAATCGTGCCGCCCATATCGATATGAGCGTAATGAATGCGGCGAGCAGCATCGACTTGATGCCTTTAATTAATGAGGTGTATTCCTTGATAACGATGCCTAGCATGTCATTCCCTCCTGGAGCCTATCTATAAAGCTGGCGAACTTTACAGAATTATCCTTTCATATTACATTGTTAGTGTATCTGTATAATTAAACCGTTGTCAATTGTCTAATCTGAAGTCTCTTAAGGAGAGTGATTCATGACATGCTGCTGCAGGAGATTATCCGAGGTGTGCGTAACGGAAAAATGCTTTTTGTTTTCATCGCATCCTTGCTGTTGATGTTTTTATCAGACTACGCCTCTGTATTCAAGCTCATGACATTCGCTGATTTGGATGCACCGGACCTAAGAGGAAATGATCAAGCGATCCAGCATCTCGTTACGAACGGCTGGAATACGTATCATGTTTGGATCAAGAGCTTTGATTTTTTGGCGCTCATCTTTCCACTGCTTGCTGCTCTGCCTTACGCATCGTCGTTTCTCATCGAACGTGAGAGCAGATACTATTATTTTATCCTTACCAGAGCTCCTTACTGGAGCTATATTCGTATCAAGTGGGCGGTTGCTTGTATCGTCGGCGGACTCGCGATCGTCATACCTGAGCTTGTCTATTATGTGGTCATTTCACTCATCTTTCGCAATGAAATTCTGGATCCGTTCATGTATGAGCCTTCGGGCATCTTTGCCTCTCTGTTCTCTACTACGCCGGAGCTATATATAGGCATTGTTCTGATCACTCACTTCTTACTTGGAGCCATGTTCTCTGCGATTGCGATCACACTCGCCAGTCTGTCGAAGCATCTAGCCGTCGTTTATATTGGACCCTTCCTGCTCTTCACCGTATCCAGCATCGTACTAGAAGCGTTCCTGAGCCTACATGCATTCTCTCCTCTGCAATGGTATCAGATGACGTTTAGTCGACATGTAGAGGTCTATACGCTGTATATTCCGTTGGTACTCGTCATCCTGTGCAGTGCCTTCATCTACTTCCGCCAAGCTGGCAGGGTGATTACAAGTGGCTGATTATAAGACGGTATCTAGCGAAGCGAGAATCTTCAGATACTGCCTGCACCAAGGACTGCAAATCGCACTGAGTGCCAAGTCCATATGGATTGCCGGCATTGTAATTGCCTTTACCTTTTACACCGACATGGAGCTGACCCGCAAGTTCGGACAAGCGAATAGCTGGGATGTCATTCTGTATGGCATACTGAATCATTCAGTCATCCAACTGTTCTTATTTCTGCCTGTTTACCTGTTGTATGTTTATAGTATTTGCCATGACGGTCCTATTCGACCCTCGCTCCTGATCCGATTAAGAACGAAGAGAAGCTGGATATGGTCTAAGGTGATCATGATCTTCGTCTCGGGCCTTGTGTTTACGGTACTCTATGTAGGGACAATCACCCTCATCGCCTTTCTGCTCAAGGGATATGATCCAAGCTGGAGCCAAGCGGTGCTCGAGGATGACACTAACTTCTTATACGCTCAATATCTTAGCCCTGTCGAGGCGTGGCTCCTTACCTCATGTAAGCATGTAGTCAGCACGTGGGTGGTGGGATCAATATATCTTGCGCTCTATACAGGGATGGGAAGAACCAGACATACTGTTGCCATGCTCATCGTGATGATTACATTGTTGGCCAACTACATGTTTCATATGAGCGTATTTATGACCTATCTACCGTATTTATATTTGAATTCTGAGTATATTCGTTATTTTACTGAAAGCAGCGAGCTTTTCCCTTTTGCATGGAACTATCACCTAGGGAATGTGTGTATGATCGGAATCGCTCTTTTTATTATAGTTGTGCGTGAGAAATCACTGAAGCTTGGAGAATAGGCTATGGAATCATTCTTGAATCTAGTTCGCTTCAACAGTCAACACCTAACAACCAGACACTCCGCAGGCTCAATCCTGCTGTTCGGGCTGTTAATTGGATGCACACTGCTCTATGACCGGGAGAATTCCCCCATCATAGATCTGCTATGGATCCATGTCGATGCACCGTACCCACCTACTCATGATCTGCTATTGCTGCTTCATCATATGCTTCCTTATCTGTACCTGATGTTCATCATCGACCAGTATACGGAGCGTAACGTAGAGGCGAACTCGCTTTACACGACAATACGAATAACGCGTCGCTCGATGTGGATCAGCTCTCATCTGGTTACGATCGCTCTTCTGAACTTGGTTTATTTGATCCTATATCTAGTACTTGCCGTAGGTGTTATGGCGATGACCACTTCGAATGACGGGCTGAACAGAGAGACCTTACAGACCGTGTTGAAGATCGGAGTCCTTCAGCTGTTCGGCTCGATTGGGATGAGCTGCTTACAGCTAGCCTTGAACGTACTTATAAGACGAATCGGGCTTGCCTATATCATCGTAGCCGCGGTCTACGGCATGAGCCTGATCTTTCACAATGAGGTTCTATGGATCGGAGGTCACATCAGTCCACAGAAATATATAAGTGCGAACGATCGTTCTCCATTCATCATAATCCTCTTTATCCTGATCCAGGTGATGCTCATCTGCCTGTCATACGGTCTGACTTTACATCGGTTGAAAAAAAGCTAGTGTATATCGAATGAATGCGAGGAGGATGTACAACATGCATGCGGTTAAGGTAACAGGTGTAAGTAAAGCATTCAAAGGTGAGCTCATCTTCGACTCTATCGATCTGGAGCTCGAAGCAGGACTCATTCACGGCATCATCGGTCATAACGGGAGCGGCAAGTCCGTCCTCTTCAAGCTGCTCTGCGGCATGATCGTACCCGACCAAGGCTCTGTTCAAATCTTGAATCACACACTCGGCAAAGAGATTGACTACCCTGAACATACAGGAGCTGTTATTGAGCAGCCAGGATTTCTAAGTGACCGCTCCGGACTAGATAACCTTACCTACTTAGCCGCCATACGCAACAAAATTACGCCCGAACGAATCAAGCAAGCTCTGCAGGCCGTCGGGCTGAATCCGAATGATAAGAAGAAGGTAAAGGCTTACTCCATCGGGATGAAGCAGCGTCTGGCCATAGCTCAAGCGATCATGGAGGAGCCGAAGCTGCTGCTGCTTGACGAGCCTATGAATGGATTGGACAAAAGCGGTGTCGCCCAAATACGGCAGCTTATTATGGAGCTGAAGCAGCAAGGTGTAACGATTGTGTTGTCCAGTCATATTGCAGAAGACATCCGATTATTGTGCGATAGGGTGTATGAGATCGACAACAAGCGCGTTACGCTGGTTTCGCAGACGGCGACTGAAGTCTAGTCTAGTCGAGCCGAGTCCGCTTCCTACGAGGGGGAATAACGCAAAGCAGCCAGCCCCGTGAGGGACTGGCTATTTTGCTTGCGGGCTTGCTAGCTCGTAAGCGTAGTATATTCTAGCCTTGCACGTTCTAGCTTTGTAGCACCTTAGCACTCTGGCTGGCACTCAAGCTGTCCGGCTTCGTTGCCCACCATATCTCTAGCTTTCTAGACGCCTCGCCTCACACCTCTACCTTACCGACTTCTAGTGAAAAATTCATCGAACCAAGCGTTCGACTCGGCCAATACGGCCTCCGCACGTGCGATCGCCGCTGTCACCTGCGCCGTACCCGTGCCGCCGTATACGTTACGCGCGTTGACGACCGTCTCCGGCTGCAGCACGTGGTAGATGTCCTGATCGAACAGCGACGAGAACTGGTGGTACTCGGCGATCGTCAGGTCGAGCAAATATTTCTGGTTCTGGATGCAATATAGCACCGTCTTGCCGATTACCTCGTGCGCTTGGCGGAACGGCATGCCCTTGTTCACCAGGTAGTCCGCAATGTCGGTCGCGTTGGAGAAATCTTGGTTGACCGCCTGTCTCATCCGATCCTTGTTCACCTTCATCGTGCTGATCATCGGCGCATACAGCTGGAGCGCGCCCTGCAGCGTGCGAACCGTATCGAACATGCCTTCCTTGTCCTCCTGCATGTCCTTGTTGTAGGCCAGCGGCAGCGACTTCAGCACAGTGAGAAGTCCCATCAAGTTGCCGTAGACGCGTCCGGTCTTGCCGCGCACGAGCTCGGCGACGTCCGGGTTCTTCTTCTGCGGCATAATGCTGCTGCCTGTGCAGAACGCGTCATCGAGCTCGACGAAGCGGAACTCGGTGCTCGACCACATGACGAACTCCTCGCTCAGACGGGACAGGTGCATCATAATCATCGACGCATTCGACAGAAACTCCAGAATGAAGTCGCGGTCGCTCACCGCATCGAGCGAATTCTCGTACACACGGTCGAAGCCGAGCTGCTCCGCCACGTAATGGCGGTCGATCGGGAACGTCGTGCCGGCGAGAGCGCCAGCGCCGAGCGGCAGCACGTTGACGCGCTTGTAGCTGTCCGCAAGACGCTCCGCGTCACGCTGGAACATCGACACATACGCCAGCAGATGGTGCGCGAACAAGATCGGCTGGGCACGCTGCAGATGCGTGTAGCCGGGTACGATCGTGTCGAGATTTTGCTTCGCCTGCTCGATGAGCGCCTCCTGCACCTTGTTCAGCAGGCCGACGAACTCGACGACGCGCTTGCGCAGCCACAGATGCATATCGGTCGCCACCTGATCGTTACGGCTGCGTCCAGTGTGCAGCTTGCCGCCTACGGAGCCGACCTCGTCGATCAGCGCCTTCTCAATGTTCATATGAATATCCTCGTCGCTTACCGAGAACTCCAGATCGCCGCGGCGAATCATGCCCTGCACCTTGAGCAGGCCGTCCTTGATCTTCTCCACATCATCGAGCGGAAGAATGCCGCACTTGCCGAGCATCGTCACGTGTGCGAGACTGCCCTGCACATCCTCCTCCGCGAGCTCCTTGTCGAACATAATGGAGGCTGTATATTCCTCGACCAGCTGGTCGGTTTTCTTCGTAAATCGTCCACCCCATAGCTTAGACACGTTTCGTTGGCCCCTTTCCCTTGTCCCCTTATCCGTAGCGGCTCGCCAGCCGGCTGCACGCTTCATCCCTTAACGCAGGAGCAGGGCTTTCCCGTTGAAGGAAAACCCTGTTGTCCCGAGCGGCCCCCAGGCCGCCTTCTCTTACTTGCTGTCCGCTTGCTGCTGTACGCCCGCTGCTACACGCAGACGAAGCGCGTTCAGACGAATGAAGCCCGTCGCATCTCCCTGATCGTAAGCCTTCGTCGGGTCGGCCTCCATCGTCGCGATATGCGGGTTGTACAAGCTGACCGGGCTCTTCACGCCTGCGGCCATCACGTTGCCCTTGTACAGCTTCACACGTACCGTACCGGATACGTTCTTCTGGCTCTCGGTTACGAGCGCTTGGATCGCAAGGCGCTCCGGCGCATACCAGAAGCCGTTGTACACGAGTGTCGCGTACTTCGGAATGAGCGAGTCGCGCAGATGCATCACTTCACGGTCCATCGTGATCGACTCGATCTTGCGGTGAGCCGTGAACAGAATCGCACCGCCCGGTGTCTCATAGACGCCGCGGCTCTTCATACCAACGAAGCGGTTCTCAACCATATCGACACGGCCTACGCCATGCTTGCCGCCGAGCTCGTTGAGCTTCTCCATAATGTGCAGCGGAATCATGCGCTCGCCGTTCACCGCTACGCAGTTGCCTTGCTCGAACTCCAGCTCCACATATTCTGCCTCATCCGGTGCATCCTCTGGATCAACGCTGAGCAAGTACATTGCCTTGTTCTCCGGTGCGCTCGCATCGAACCAAGGGTCCTCCAGCACGCCGCTCTCATAGCTGATGTGCAGCAGGTTGCGGTCCATCGAATACGGCTTCGCCGCCGATGCGACGACGTTGATGCCGTGCTTCTCCGCGTACGCGATCATCTCCGCACGTCCCGGGAACGTCTCACGGAACTCCTCGAGACGCCAAGGCGCGATCACTTCGACATCCGGTGTCAGCGCAGCAGCTGTCAGCTCGAAGCGCACCTGGTCGTTACCTTTACCTGTCGCGCCGTGTGCGATCGCCGTTGCGCCCTCAGCGCGTGCAATCTCGACCATGCGCTTGGCGATCAGCGGACGCGCGATGCTCGTGCCGAGCAAGTATTGACCCTCGTACAGAGCGCCTGCCTGGAACATAGGGAAAATGAAGTCGCGCGCGAACTCCTCGCGCAGATCGTCGATGTACACCTTCGACGCGCCTGTCGCAAGCGCCTTCTCCTCCAGACCGTCCAGCTCTTCCTTCTGGCCGATATCGGCCGTGAACGCGATAATTTCAGCGTCGTACGTTTCCTTCAGCCACTTCAAAATAATGGACGTGTCCAGTCCGCCCGAATACGCTAATACGATTTTTTGCTTTGCCATATCGCGCCTGCTCTCCTTTATATATGAACATCTCTATTGTAAGTCGGATCAACCGCGGGCCAGCCGTCCCGCTAATTAACGGTCAGACCACCCGCATCGTTGTTGCCTCTGGCTACATCGTCGCCGCCATAACAGCCTTCTGTGCATGCAGACGGTTCTCCGCCTGGTCGAAAATAACCGAGTTCGGGCCGTCGATAACGCCCTCCGACACTTCCTCGCCGCGGTGTGCAGGCAGGCAGTGCATGAAGATGTAGTCCGACTTCGCGTACTTCACGAGCTCCTCGTTCACCTGGTAGTTCTTGAACGCCTGCTCCCGCTCCTTCTGCTCCGCCTCGAAGCCCATGCTCGCCCATACGTCGGTGTAGATGACGTCGGCGTTCGAGATCGCTTCCTTCGCATCGTTGCCGATGTAGATCGAAGCGCCTGTCTTGGCAGCCGTCTCACGCGACAGCGCCAGCACGTTCTCATCCGGCTCGTAGCCTTCCGGTGTCGCCACCGCGAAGTTGATGCCGAGCTTGGCAGCGCCCATGAGCAGCGAGTGAACCATGTTGTTGCCGTCGCCGATGTACGCGACCTTCAGTCCTGCAAGGCGGCCCTTCTTCTCCAGCACTGTCTGGTAATCCGCGAGCGCCTGGCAGGGGTGAGACAGGTCGGTCAAGCCGTTGATGACCGGAATCGTTGCGTTGCGCGCCAGCTCGATGACCGTGCGATGCGCGTACGTCCGAATCATGATGCCGTCGAGGTAACGGCTCATCGTCTGCGCCGTATCGGCGATCGTCTCGCCGCGTCCGATCTGCAGATCGTTCTTGCTCAGGAAGAGCGCGTGTCCGCCGAGCTGGTACATGCCCACCTCGAACGAGACGCGAGTGCGCGTCGACGATTTTTCGAAAATCATGCCGAGCGTCTTCCCCTTCAGCGGTTGGTACACCTCGCCTGCCTTCTGCTTCTTCTTCAGTTCGATCGCAAGGTCGATCAAGTACCGGATCTCCTCCGGGCTGTAATCGACGAGACCGATGAAGTCGCGACCTCTCAATTGTAACGCGATGTCCTGCTGCGCGGTTTCCGTCATGGAACTCCACTCCCTTCGTGATCGTGATATGAGACAAGTCGCTGGCACCCTCCCGTTGCCGGTTCAGGGCTCAGCATCGCTTGTTGTCTTCTTCGTTATACCGCTGCGCCTGCCGCCTTCGCGAGTGTCTGACACACCGTATCCAGGCCGCGATCCAGCTCTTCCTTCGTAATGAGCAGGCTCGGCGCGAGACGAATGACGTTCGGTCCAGCCGGAACGACCAGCACCTTCTGCTCATGAATCGTCTTGATCAGATCGCCAGCCGGAATTGTCAGCTGAATACCGATCAAGAGGCCGAGGCCGCGAATTTGGTCCACGAGCGGGTTATCCGCAAGGCGTGTCTTCAGCTCGCTCTGGATATAGTCGCCGAGCTCCGCTGCACGCTCGGACAGCTTCTCATTGAGAATCGTCTCGAGCGTTGCAAGACCTGCTGTCGTCGACAAGTAGTTGCCGCCGAACGTCGTGCCGTGCGAGCCTGCTGCGAGCGCCTCGCGCAGCTTCTCCTTACCGAGCAGTGCGCCGATCGGCATGCCGCTGCCAAGTCCCTTCGCCAAGGTGAACAGGTCTGGCTCGATGCCGTAATGCTCGTAGGCGAACAGCTTGCCCGTACGACCGACACCAGTCTGAATCTCATCGATGATGAGCAGCAGTCCGTGCTTCTCACACAGCTCCGCTACCGCCTTCACGAAGGCCGGGTCCGCCGGGTTCACGCCACCCTCGCCCTGCACCATCTCCAGCATGACGGCGCACGTCTTGCCCGAGATGAGCTTCTCGACCGCAGCCGCATCGTTGAACGGCGCATAGACGAAGCCCTCTGGCAGCGGCGCGAAGCCTTCCTTCACCTTATCCTGCCCGGTCGCCGTCAGCGTCGCGAGCGTACGGCCGTGGAACGACATGTTGAAGGTGATAATCTCATAGCGCTCCGGCTGCCCGAGCACCTTCTGGTAATAACGGCGTGCGATCTTGATCGCCGCCTCGTTCGCCTCCGCACCGCTGTTGCAGAAGAACACCGCGTCGCCGCAGCTGTTCGCGACGAGCAACTCCGCCAGCTTCTCCTGGTTCGGAATGCGGAACAGGTTGCTCGTGTGCCACAGCGTGTCGACCTGCTCCTTCAGGCGCTCGGTCACCTGCTTCGGCGCGTGGCCGAGGTTCGTCACCGCGAGGCCGCACATCAGGTCCAAATATTCGTTGCCCTGCTCATCCCACAAGCGGCTGCCTTCTCCCTTCACGAATGTAAACGGGTATCTGGCGTAGTTCGGAAACAACGCGCTATGAGCTTCTCCCATGTCGTTCACTCCTTTATTCAAATCGATTGGATGTTCCTATCGCATAATGCGCGTGCCGATGTTCCCCTGCTTCAGCGCCTTGCTGAGCACCTCCGGCACCGAGCCGTCGACGATGACGACCTCGCGCACATCGCCCTGAATGCACTGCACCGCCGCGCGCACCTTCGGAATCATACCTCCGTAGATGTCGCCACTGGCGATCATGTCCTCGATCTCCTGCACGGTGACAGCAGGCAATACTCGCTTCTCACCGTCGACGTTCTTCATAATGCCCGGCACATCGGTGACGACGATCATGCGCTCGACACCGAGCTGGGACGCGACCGCTCCCGCTGCCGTATCGGCATTGATGTTATAGCGCTGCGCGCCGTCTGCGCCGATCCCGACCGGTGCGATGACCGGGATGCAGCCCATGGCGACAACGCCGCGAATCAGCTCCGCGTTGACGCTCGTGACGTCGCCGACGAGTCCGACCTCGTCCGCGTTCGCAACAGGCTTCGCTTGAATGAGTGTGCCGTCGACGCCAGACAGGCCGATCGCCTTCGCGCCGGCGAGCTGGATTTTGCGTACGATCTGCTTGTTGATCTGACCGGACAATACCATCTCGACGACATCGAGCACATCCTCGTTCGTCTTGCGCAGCCCATTCACGAACTCGGTCTCGATGCCGAGCTTGCCGAGCGTACCCGAGATCGCTGGACCGCCCCCGTGCACGATGACCGGTGTCAGTCCTTCCGCGTGAAGCTTATGTAGATCCTCAAAAAAAACATCTGGCAAAGCAGCTAGCGTGCTGCCGCCGCATTTCATCACGAACATGTTCGAATCCCCCCTCTTTCCCCCCTTTGCCAAAGGGGGGAGGACTCGGGGCTCCTGCCCCAAGACCCCGAAAATAGGCGTGCCTGCAGCGGGGCCGGCGTTGAAGCTCGGCATGGCGCTGGGCACGCTTTACCCGCCCGTACCGGGCGTCCGCTTACGTTGGCGTCCTCTCGGTACGTGGGCCTGTAGCTGCTAAGGCGCAGCGGATGGTGCGTTGTTGGTGCTGGCGTGCAAGGACTCGCGCCATGACTTGCGTCATGAAGCTTACGTTGGCGCGTGGGGTGGCTGATCATTGGCGTCGGGGGTTACTCCCCCCTCCAGCCTCGATCAGTGGGCTATGTTTGACTTGGACCGTACTTGTGCGTTACTTCTTGCTTCTCCCCGTACATCCTTCGTGCGCAACTTGCGTGCTTCGTGATCATTGGCGTCGGGAGTTCCCCCCCTCCGGCCTCGATCAGTGAGCTATATGTGTTGGTGCTTCATTGTTACAGAGAGTATTACGTTCGGTACGCGGCATTAATGCGGACGTAGTCGTACGTCAGGTCGCAGCCCCAGGCGGTGGCGGTGGCATCGCCCATGTTCAGATCGACGTGGATCTGAACGAGCTCGCCCTTCAGGTACTCGGCGGCGCGCTCCTCGTCGAAGCGGACAGGGCGCGATTGCGCGAGCACGGCGATATCGCCGAGGCGGATGTCGACCGTCTCGGTCTGGACCGGGAAGCCGGCGCGGCCGACGGCGGCGATGATGCGGCCCCAGTTGGCGTCTGCACCGAAGCAGGCGGACTTGACGAGGCTCGAGCCGATGACGGTCTTCGCGATGGCGCGGGCGGCTTCACGGGAAGCGGCGTGGGCGACGGTGACCTCGATGAGCTTCGTTGCGCCTTCGCCGTCGCGGGCGATCGCTTTGGCGAGGACTTCGCCTACATATTGGAAGCCTGCGGCGAAGGCCGCCCAGTCTGGATGGTCCGGCGTTAGGGCTTCGTTGCCGGCGAGGCTGCTCGCCATGACGACGACCATGTCGTTCGTGCTGGTGTCGCCGTCGACGGTGATCATATTGAAGGTCGAGTCCGTGGACTCGTTCAAGAGCTGCTGCAGCTGCGTGCTGCCGATGACGGCATCGGTGGTAATGAAGCCGAGCATGGTGGCCATGTTCGGGTGAATCATGCCCGAGCCCTTGGCGGCGCCTGCGATGTGGACGGTGTGGACGCCGACAGTGACGCTGACGCAGACCTCCTTCTTGACGAGGTCGGTCGTGAGGATCGCCTGGCAGAAGTCGTCGCCGCCGTCTGGCTTGACGCCAGCTGGCAGACGCTCGATGCCCGCTTCGACCTTGCCCATCGGCAATAGCTCGCCGATGACGCCGGTGGAGGTGACGCCGACGAGGTGCTCGGCGACGCCGAACGCCTTGGCGGCGGAGGCGCGCATCGTGCGGGCGTCAGCCTCGCCCTGCTGGCCCGTACACGCGTTCGCGTTGCCGCTGTTGACGAGCATGACCTGCAGCTGACCGCCTTGGGCGATGCTTTCCTGCGTGACGCGCAGCGGCGCCGCTTGGAATTGGTTCAGCGTATAGACGCCAGCCGCGTTCGCGGGAACGTCGCAGACGATAACGCCGAGGTCATGGCGCTCTGTTTTTTTCAACCCGCAATGAAGACCTCCGGCACGGAAGCCCTTAGGCGTCGTCACCGAGCCCTCCGGCACCACTACAAATTGCTTCGAATTCGAATTCATGCTCCCCTATTCCCCCGCTCGTGCATTATGGATAAACCGGAGTAAACGCCAGCCCTGTCGTCTCGTCCCAGCCCATCATGATATTCAAGTTCTGAATGGCCTGACCGGCCGCGCCCTTCACCATGTTGTCGATGACCGAGATGATGGTAAGTCGTCCCGTGCGCGCGTCCAGCGACAGCCCGATATCGCAATAGTTCGAGCCGGATACTTCCTTCGTGCCCGGATACTTGCCCTTATTCCGAATACGGACGAAGGAGCGGCCCTCGTAATAGCTGCGGTACAGCGCGAAGATGTCGTCCTCGCTCTTCGTCTCGTTCAGATTCACATAGATCGTCGACATAATGCCGCGCGTCATCGGTACGAGATGGGTCGTGAACGTGATGACCGGCGTCTCGCCTGCTAATCGTCCGAGCGCCTGCTCGATCTCTGGCGTATGCTGGTGACGGTTCACCTTGTACGCGAGGAAATTCTCGTTAATCTCCGCATAGTGAACGACCTGGCTCAAGCCGCGGCCTGCTCCGGATACGCCCGACTTCGCATCGACGATGATCGACTTCATGTCAATCATACGGTTCGCCGCAAGCGGCGCCAGCCCAAGGATCGTCGCTGTCGGATAGCAGCCTGGATTCGAGATGAACGTCGCGCCCGGCACCTCATCGCCGAACAGCTCGCATAGTCCGTATACAGCCTTCTCCAGATAGGCAGGGTCTGCCGGTGCGTGCTTATACCACTCCTCGTACACTTGGCCTTCCTTCAAGCGGAAGTCGCCCGACAGGTCGATAACCTTCAGTCCTGCGTCGATCAGCTGCGGCGACAGCGCAATGCTGACTCCATGCGGGGTTGCGAGGAATACGACATCGGCCTTGCTGCGGATCACTTCAATATCTATACCGTCTAAGTTGTCGGTTACAATCTGGTTCAAGTGCGGATAGCCGTCCGCAATCGGTACGCCCGCCGTCGAGGACGAGATAACCGACGTAATTTCCACCTGTGGATGCGTGAGCAGCAAGCGAATAAGCTCCACGCCGCCATAGCCGGTCGATCCGACGATCGCCGCTCTTACTTTCGTAGACATAGTCGTTCCTCCCGTTCCAAAAACTATGTATTATTATACATTCGGCAGTATAAAAATTCAATTACATTTTTCCATAATTCAGCATACGAGCAGTAGCCTCGACTCATACCGGACCGCCCATGCTGAAGCCTTCACCGAGCACCTCGTTCGTATCGCTCAGTATGACGAAGGCGCCCGGATCGACCGAACGGACGATCGTCTTCAGCTTGTTGACCTCCGTCTGGCCGACGACGACCATGAGCACGTTGCGCTCCTCGCCGGTATACCCACCGGTCGCCTGCAGCCGCGTCAAGCCGCGGTCGAGCTCGAACAATATCGCCTCGCGAAGCTCCTCCTCAGCTGGAGATATGATGAAGGCGACCTTCGAGTAGCTTAGTCCAATTTGCACGATGTTGATCGTCTTGCTCGTGACGAATAGCCCGATGAGCGCGTACATCGCATTTTCCAATGAGATGAAGTATCCCGCCGCCACGATGACGAGTCCGTCCAGCAGCGCTACGCTCAAGCCGAAGCTGAGTCCTGTATACTTATGTAATATTTGCGCCGCTACCGAGAACCCTCCCGTCGAGCCTCGTCCGCGATACACAAGACCAATGCCGATGCCGAGCATGATACCTCCGTATATGCTAGCCAGCAGGATGTTGCTCGACAAGCGCGGAACGTCCTGTGTCAAGAACACAAGCAGCGGCAGCAGCACCGAGCCGATCGCCGTCTTCACCCCGAACTGCCGACCGAGCAGCACGAGCCCCGCAAGGAAGAGCGGCACATTGAGCCCCCACTGCGTGAAGTACGGCGCGATGCCGAACAGGCGATCGACGATAATGCTGAGTCCCGTCACCCCGCCGGATGCGAGCTGATTCGGGTAGAAGAACATATTGAAGCTAACCGCGATCAGCAGCGACCCTACACACAGCAAGATGTATTCGAGCAGCACGCTCCACACTCCAGGCTGGTGAGCACCGCGGCGACGGCGATTCCGCTTGCTGCGGGCGGGCTTATTCTCCTCACCGCTGACCGCCACTCTAGCTGGAAGCTGCGGCGTAGGCTGGGATGGCTGTATCGCTGCTTGATTCTTCTTGCCCTTCTTGCGCTCGCTGCGACTTTCCAAGGCATTCACCTCGTCCTTAAATCCTTAAGATCCGCTCTATTTGTAACTCTAGCTCTCGCTCGAAGGCTTCGTAATTTGCTGACGCAAGTAAGCGTCAATGAACATGTCGAGATCGCCGTCCATGACCGCACCGACGTTGCCTGTCTCGGTCTGGGTCCGGTGATCCTTCACCATGCTGTAAGGGTGGAAGACGTAGGAGCGAATTTGGCTGCCCCATGCAATGTCCGACACCTCGCCGCGAATTTCCGCGAGATTCTTCTTCTGCTCCTCGATCTTGAGCTCATACAGCTTCGAGCGGAGCATCTTCATCGCCCGTTCACGGTTCTTAATCTGGGAACGCTCTGTCTGGCAGCTTACGACGACGCCGGTCGGCATATGCGTAATGCGTACTGCCGAATCCGTCGTATTAATGTGCTGACCGCCCGCCCCGGAGGCACGGTACGTGTCGACCTTCAGATCCTCCGTCCGGATATCGACCTCGACATCGTCATCGATCTCCGGCATCACATCGCACGAGACGAACGACGTATGACGGCGTCCCGAAGCGTCGAACGGCGAGATGCGCACGAGACGATGCACGCCCTTCTCCGCCTTCAAGTATCCGTATGCATTATACCCTTTAATGAGCAGCGTCACGCTCTTCACGCCCGCCTCATCTCCGGGCAAATAGTCGAGCACCTCGACCTTGAAGTCGCGCTGCTCCGCCCATCGGCGGTACATGCGCAGCAGCATCTCCGCCCAGTCCTGCGACTCTGTGCCGCCCGCTCCTGGGTGCAGCTCGAGAATCGCGTTCAGCTTATCGTACGGCTGGCTGAGCAGCAGCTGCAGCTCGAACGCCTCCAGCTTTTTGACCAGTGCCGTGATGCCCCCCGTAATATCCTCAGCCATCGCCTCGTCCGCTTCCTCCTGCATCAGCTCGACCATGACCTCCAAGTCATCGAACTCTGACGCCAGCTTCTGGAACTGATCGACGCTTCCCTTCACTGCGTTCATCTCGCCGATCAACTTCTGCGCACGCTCATTGTCGTCCCAGAAGTCCGGCGCCGACATCTTCTCCTCGAAATCCGCGATCTGCTCCAGCTTCAGATCTAAGTCAAAGAGACCCCCTAAGCTCAGCCAATCGCTTGGCCGTTTCTAGTAAATCCCGCTTAACCTCTGCCTCTAACATCATCCAGCACCTCAATCTTTCGTTAATAGTTATAGCTCATAGAGAGCCTGCCCGATCAAGTCGTCCACTTGCCCACTCGCGGAAAAAGGAGACCGGAGCTGCTCGCTCCGACCTCCCCTTCCTGATGGGTACTCTGTTTCTCGTACCTAATCTAGCCTGTAGCGATGCCACATATCTCTCTACAGAAGCTGATCCAGCAACCTTAAGCACCGTGACATTGCTTATATTTCTTCCCGCTTCCGCAAGGACACAGGTCATTACGTCCAATAATGTCCTTATTGACCGCAGGCTTCTTCACCGCAGGCTCCGCATTCGTCGCCATCTCGTTCTCATCGACGATCGCTTCACGAACAAGATTCGTCTCCACGTGCGCCTTCATGACGTACGTAGCGACCTCCTCCTGAATGCTCTGCACCATCTCCTGGAACATCTCATAGCCCTCGAACTGGTATTCGCGCAGCGGATCGGTACCGCCGTACGCACGCAGATGAATGCCTTGGCGCAGCTGGTCCATCGCATCGATATGGTCCATCCACTTGCTGTCCACCGCACGCAGCACGACGACCTTCTCGAACTCGCGGAAAAACTCCTCGCCAATCGTCTTCTCGCGCTCCTCGTACAGGCGGGTTACGAGATCCTTGATATATTGAGCGACGTCTTCCTTCTCCTTGCCCCACAGCTCGTCTGCGGTCAGCTGGCCTTCGTGAAGGAACGTACCGTTCGCATAATCAACGATCGCCTGCAGGTCCCACTCCTCTGGCACCAGGTCAGCTGGACAATGCGCCTCGACAATACGATCGATCGTCGGCATAATCATGCCGAGCACGATGTCACGGATGTTCTCGGACTCAATCACCTCGCGGCGCTGCTTGTAAATAATTTCGCGCTGCTGGTTCATCACATCGTCATACTGTAGAACGATCTTCCGCACGTCGAAGTTGTTGCCCTCGACCCGCTTCTGCGCCGACTCAATTGCCCGCGTAATGAGCTTGCTCTCGATCGGCTGGTCCTCCTCGAAGCCGAGGCGGTCCATCATGCCCATAATGTTCTCCGCGCCGAAGCGACGCATCAGATCATCCTCAAGCGACAAGTAAAACTGCGATGAGCCCGGGTCGCCCTGACGTCCGGCACGGCCGCGCAGCTGATTGTCGATACGACGGCTCTCATGGCGCTCTGTACCTATAATATGCAGACCGCCCAGTTCGGCTACCGTCTCACCGAGCATAATGTCGGTACCACGACCGGCCATGTTCGTCGCGATCGTAACCGCGCCCTTCTGTCCCGCACGCGATACGATCTCTGCTTCCTCAGCATGGTACTTGGCGTTCAATACTTTATGAGGGATACCCTTCTTCTTCAGCATCTCAGACAGACGCTCAGAGTTCTCGATCGATACAGTACCGACGAGCACCGGTTGCTGCTTCTTATGACGCTCTTCGATCTCGTTCACGACCGCGCGGAACTTGCTCGCTACCGACTTGTAGACGACATCCGGCGTATCCTTACGAATCATCGGACGGTTCGTCGGCACGACGATGACGTCAAGCCCGTAAATCTTCTTCAGCTCTTCTTCCTCGGTCTTCGCCGTACCCGTCATACCGGACAGCTTGCGGTACATCCGGAAGTAGTTCTGCAGCGTAATCGTCGCGAGTGTCATCGACTCGTTCTGTACCTGCAGCTTCTCCTTCGCCTCGATTGCCTGGTGCAAGCCCTCGCTGTAGCGACGACCGACCATCAGACGGCCCGTAAATTCGTCAACGATGACGATCTCGCCATCCTGTACGACATAGTCCACATCGCGGCGCATAATGACATGAGCCTTCAATGCTTGCTGAATATGGTGGTTCAACGTCACATGCTCGTGGTCGAACAAGTTCTCGATGTTGAACGCCTTCTCAGCCTTCGCCACGCCATCTTCAGTCAGCGCCACGTTACGCAGCTTCACATCGATGATGTAATCGTCTTCCTCCGTCAGCTTGCTGACGAAGTGATCCGCCATCAAGTACAGCTCCGTCGACTTGGCCGCCTGTCCCGAGATAATGAGCGGCGTACGCGCCTCATCGACGAGAATGGAGTCCACCTCGTCAATTACCGCATAGTACAGCGGGCGCTGTACCATCTGCTCCTTATACACAACCATGTTATCGCGCAAGTAGTCGAAGCCGAACTCATTGTTCGTTCCATACGTGACGTCACAGGCATACGCAGCCTGCTTATCCGCATGCGACAGGCTCGGCAGGTTGACCCCGACGGTCATGCCGAGGAACTCATAGACCTTGCCCATCTCGCCGCTATCGCGCGCTGCGAGGTAATCGTTGACTGTCACGACATGGACGCCCTTGCCAAGCAACGCGTTCAAGTAGACCGGGAGCGTACCGACGAGCGTCTTACCTTCACCCGTTCTCATCTCCGCGATGCGGCCTTCATGCAGCGTCATACCGCCGATCAGCTGCACGTCATAATGACGCTTGCCGAGCACGCGCTTCGAAGCCTCGCGCACGACCGCGAACGCCTCAGGCAGCAGCGAGTCGATATCCTCGCCCTTCTCGAGCCGCTCACGGAACTCAACAGTCTTATGCTTTAACTGCTCGTCCGACAGCACTTCAATTGAAGGCTCCAACGAGTTGATATACTCAACGGCTTTCCACATCCGCTTTAACTCACGTTCATTCGGATCCCCGAACATTTTTTTAACGAGACCTAGCATTCTGCTATTCCCCTTCCTTTATCGAGCCGTAATCCATAGAGTAAATTGTATCATTTTTGAGACACGCCTCGCAACAAATGACTGGAATTAGGCACCATTTCTTTAGTATTCCATAAATGGTCACATTTCATGAACAGCGCAGCTCTTCACGTGGTCTGGACCCCATTTTACCTCTCACTAGCCGCCGCTGGTGCTCCGTATGAAAAAAGCTTGCCCTCCCGCCTATGCCCATCCATACGGATGATCACAAACGTTCAGGACAAGCTTGTTTATCCATTCTATATTATGAACGCGCCGTATCCGACTTACGTTCACGTACGGCCATTATTTAGCCGGCTCAATTAACCCGTACTTCCCGTCGTCCCGCTTGTACACGACGTTCACCTCGGACGTGTCGGAGTTCGCGAAGACGAAGAAGCTGTGCCCAACCATATTCATCTGAAGGATCGCCTCATCCACATCCATCGGCTTCAGGTTGAAGCGCTTCGTGCGTACGAGTTCGAAGTCTTCCTCTTCCTCCAGAACAGCCGTTGCGCCTGAATCCGTACGGAACAGGTCACGAAGACTGCCCTCCTGGCGCACCTTGCGGTTCGCTCTTGTCTTCGCCTTGCGGATTTGCCGCTCCAGCTTGTCCACGACCAGATCGACGGCCGCGTACAGGTCCGGATGCTTCTCCTCCGCCCGCAGCATTAAGCCGATCAGCGGAATCGTCACCTCAACAGTCTGCAGACCCTTCACCACACTTAATGTTACATGTGCTTCGGATTGAGGGGGAGCTTCAATGTACCTTTCCAGCCTGCTCAGCTTTTTTTCAACATGGTCCCTTAACGCCTCAGTTACCTCGATGTTCGCACCACGAATGTTGAATTTCATGTACATCTCCTCCTTTCAAACTCACCTTTAATATCTTCTGCAAGTCCCTTCAAAAATCCTTCATAATTCAGGAAATAATTTTACGAAATATTCAAAAAATTTTGCACGGCAAGTTTGATGCTTTAAGCTTCTTACTATAAAACAAGAAAACACCCTGGATCCATGATCCAAGGTGTTCGTTATCGCTGCTATTGTACTCAAAACCATAACCATCTATTGGAGGCCGCAGCGGCCGGATGATTACAACTTGACGACGTTAGCTGCTTGAGGTCCGCGTGCGCCCTCTACGATGTCAAACTCAACAGATTGGCCTTCGTCAAGCGTCTTGAAGCCGTCTGTTTGAATAGCGGAGAAGTGTACGAATACGTCGCCACCATCTTCACGCTCGATGAAACCATAGCCCTTCTCTGCGTTGAACCATTTCACTTTACCTTGCATGCGAAACATTCCCTTCATCATCAAATAACTGCAGGCATTGCCCACAAATCGACTATATCATCCTCTGGATAACTGTGTCAATTGGGCTATCCACATGTTTGCTTAATATTTAGAAAATTCGTGTATTAACACCACCTTAATAAACTATTCACAAGCAAAAAGCTTGTCACATCGCGGTTTTTCGACAATTTATAGATGAGTTATCAACAGAGTTATGCACACTATCCACAGATTGTGGACAAAACAAAAAGCCTCAGTGCATGTCACTGAAGCTATTACATGTACTATTTTCGCTTGTCGATAAAGTAGCTGTCTGTGGATACCGCCCCATCATAGGCATTGCGTTGAAGCTGTCCCTGGGACATCTGCTTAAGCTTCAGACTTGCTTCATTCCGGAGAATCGTCATCTTAGCTATGATCTGCTGATTGTAGGTCTCGAGCTCTCTGATGGCTTGTCGATGCTTAGGCAGCAGAGCATGACTTTGTTCCCAGCGCTTCATCTCTGTGATGATCTGCTCACGCAGCTCGACGAACTCAACGAGTTCCTCGAACTCAAGCTCCCCTATTCGGCCAATCAGCCGATCGGTTGCTTCCTTCAGTAACCGGATCTGCTCATCCATGCTTCAGACCGGCAGGCGTCTTGGAAGCAGCGATCAGCTTGTTCGCTTCTACCCAAGTGTTCTTCAGCTCTACCAGGTAGGATAGCGCCTCTTCAGCCGATTCCGTCGACTTGTGCGTATTGGCTTCAATTAAGCGGAACTCGATATAGTCATACATTAGTAATAAATGTTCTGCGATTGGCGAATTTTTGTCCAGTGTGATGACGAATTCCTTGACAATGTCCTGCACCTTGATGACGTTGCGATTCGCTTCCTCGTAATTGTTCGTCTTAAGCGCTAGTATGAACTGCTTACAGAAGCGGATCGCGCCGTCGCATAGCATGATCAATAGCTGAGCAGGGGAAGCCGATTGAACGGCGGTCTCCAAGTATTTATTCATTTGAGGCTGAAGCATGGTCAGACCCTCCCTAGATTCATAACTGAATGAATAATTCTAAGCTGCCTTTACGCCCCTCCACCGAGCTGAGCCAGATAGGAGGCTTGAGAGTTGTACTTATTCATCGCTTGCTCCATCGCCGTAAACTGCTTATAATAGCGCGTCTCCAGAGCTGACATCTTCCTGTTCATATCGGCAACTCGCTTGTTCAAGCGATCTAGCTCTTTACCGATTTCAAAGTTCGCGTTCACCATCAACGAATTGCCCGCTTTATCCTTCAGCATCGACAGCGCTTGGTCTGCTGCCTCGTAGATCCTGAGCGCCACACCATCTCCAGACGTGGACTTGGAGTCGTTGTCGTTCGATGTGAACAGCCTCATCACTTGCTCAGGGTTGTTCGTGATCGCTTCCTTCAGCTTCGTCTCGTCAATGTACAGCTTACCCTTCTCTGTGTGCACGAGAGTCCGGATTCCAATCTCTCCAAGCTGCTTGTAATCGCTGCTCGATAGACCGGATACCGATTCATAGAAGCTGGTTCGGAACTTGTTGACTGTGCTGGAGAGAATGGAGTCATTACGCAGTAAGCCGCTCCTTGCCTTCTCTTCCCACAGCTTCACCTGGCTCTCTTCCATTGCTTCCTTCTCATCATCAGTCAATGGTGCATAGTCGCGATAACGCTCCTCGGATACCTTCTTATTCAACGTATTAAGGACATCGTTGTACTTATCAATGAAAGACTTGATCGAGTTATATACCGAATCAATATCTTGAGATACGTTAATACTAACCTCAGTAGCTGGGTCTGCCTTCTTCGCCGTGAAGTTAATCCCGTTGATCGACAGAGTATTGGATGCGTATTCAGCGGATACGCCGTTGAATTCCACGATGGCGTCAAGTCCCGTGTCCAACGTCTGAGCATACGTGTAGCTCGTTCCAGTGGCAGGTGCTCCACCAGTCAGTCCAAGGGATGCCAGCACGTTCGTGCTATCGCTCGTCTGGTCGGAGAATGTCATCTGCTTCGTATTATCCGATGTCAAGAAAGTCAGCTTGCCCGAATCGGCACCCGAGCTCGTATCGAGGCGAGCGGTAATGCCTAGCTTGCCTAGCTCAGACGTGTTGATTGCGGTCATCAAGGAGCCGATTGTCGTCTTATTGGTTATGTCGAAATCGTAATCCTTACCATCGTAGTTAATTCGGAACTTTTGGGTATCGGTGATGGCGTCATTGATAAGCTTGTTGTTATCAATGTAAGGATCAGCCGGCTTAGTGAAGGCAGCGCCCTGTACGGTAGCCGAATTCGAAGTCGCTGGCAGACCCAGCTTGCTCACTACGTCATAACCATCTACAGTTTGATCGGAGAACGAGATTGACTCGCCACTGTTTCCACTCAATTTAAAAGTAAGATTGCCGCTTGTCGCATCAAGACCGGCCGTTACGCCTGCGCCCTTCAGACCGCTTGCATTAATGTTATCAATCAAATCTCCAATTTTCGTCGTGCTTGTAACGTTGAAATTGTAATCGGTACCTTTATAATTTACTTTCAAGGCTTGTGTACCTACGATAGTCGAATCAATTACTTTATTCAGGTCAGGAGCATCAGGCGGAGTCGTCTTGAACCCCCCCCCAAGCACCTTCTCCCCCGTCTTCGAGGCAGTCGTCGTACCGACACGCAGTACATCTGTTAAGAAGTCTGTATCACTCGTATTCAGCTCTACCTTCGCCGCATCACCTGTAGTTGTTGATACGAAGAAGAACCGATCCATGTTCGTTTCGTAGCTAACTCTAACTCCCGTCACACTCGCCTTACTATTAAAGTTAGCTACGAAGGAATTAATCGAATCCGTGTTGTTGACCTCAATCGTAGCCGTACCCTTCTCACCACCGATGATCAGCAGAGTCGGCTCCGTAGGTGTCGATGTGCGAATTGAAGCAATCGTATCACTTCCACTAGTCGCACCAACGGCCGCAGTCGATTTCAAGTCAGCTGATTCGGCAAGACGGTGCACCTTCAGCTTATAGATGCCATCGGTAGCTCCTGGCGTTGGGGTAGCTGCAATAATATCTTCATTGTTGGAGGATGCTTTCTTCGTTAAGTACGGAGATTGCAGCTTCATATTGAATGCCGTATTCTTCAGGTCAAGTATCTTGCTATTCATCGTGCGGTAGTCTTCTTGCTGCCACAGCAGCGTCTGCTTCTTCTGATTGAGCTTATCCAGCGGTAGCCGCTGAACCTGCATGAGCTGCTTAACCGTCGAATCAATATCCATCCCGGAGGAAAAGCCGTTAATTCGCATAACCACAGCCTATCACCTGCCCTATTCTATTATTAGCGGCGCTCGTCTACGATGATGCCTGCCTTCTCCCACAGCTTCGCAACCATATCTAGCACTTTCTCCGGCGGCAGCTCTCGAACGACCTTGCCAGTTTCCTTATCTAGCACCTTAACCATAATTTCCCTTGTCGCTTCGTGAATCTTGAACTCGAACGTCGTCGTAATGCCTTGCAGAGCTTTATTGGCTTTCTCGATCGCCTTAATGAGCTCTTCTTCACCCACAGTGACTTTGCGGCCCTTAAGCTCTTCGCTTTTCAATTCT
Source organism: Paenibacillus sp. YYML68 (assembly GCF_027923405.1). Lineage (NCBI taxonomy): Bacteria > Bacillati > Bacillota > Bacilli > Caryophanales > Paenibacillaceae > Paenibacillus > Paenibacillus sp. YYML68. The sequence goes on from NZ_BQYI01000001.1 coordinate 115,642, forward strand.
TTCACTGAATTCATTTGATGGAAGTCCGAAGAAGCTTCCGTAGACTTCGCGACTGGCTCAACATAATAATCCTTGGACACCGTAACAGGCTTATTATTGGAGTTTGGTATAGAGAAATCCGAGCTCATCGTTATATCTCCCCCGAGATAGAAATGGACTTATACTATTTTTATCGGAAAATAGTTCTGTAGTTATAAGAGAAATTACACAAAATTATGATGGAATGCTTATATTTTTCGCGAAAGACGACAGCACCTTATGTACCGCAGTGCACACATCCTGAACATCCTGCTCTGTCATCTTCGGGAATAAAGGGAGAGTGATGAACGTCTCATAGAGCGCTTCGGCAACCGGACACAGACCGCCTGTATAGCCGAGCTTCTCATAATACGGCAGCTGATACACGGGCTTGTAATGTACGTTCACCCCGATGTTCTCAGCTCGGAGTGCCTCGAATACCGTTCGACGGCCTACATTCAGGCGGGGAAGTTGAAGCTCCAATATGTAGAGATGCCAGCCAGATCTCGCGTCCTCGCGTACGCGTGGGAGCCGCGCCCAGCCTTCCACTTCGATCGGTTCCAGTAGCTTGTCATACAGCGATGCAAGCTCATTACGCTTGTCTATGAAGGCTGAGAGCCGGTGCATCTGACTTAAGCCAAGTGCCGCCTGTAGGTCAGTTATCCGATAATTGTAGCCCAGCTCCTGCATCTCGTAGTACCAAGGTCCTTCGCTCTCGTGCACGAATTGGTCCGCGTTACGCGTAATTCCGTGTGTGCGGAACATCATCAGTCGTTCATAGTAATGACGGTTGTGGGTTACGATCACGCCACCTTCACCGGTTGTGACCGGCTTCACAGGGTGAAAGCTGAACATCGTCATATCGGCAATCGAGCCGACAGGACTACCGTCGTATGCCCCACCGAGTGAATGCGCTGCATCCTGGATGAGGATAAGACCATGCTGCTGACAGAACGTCTTATACTGCTGCATATGAACAGGCTGCCCAGTGAAGTCTACCGGAATAAGCGCCTTGGTACGTGGCGTCAGCTTCTTCTCCACCTCGTTCAAGTCGAGCAAGTACGTATTTGCATCCACGTCTGCGAATACCGGCGTGCCACCTACATACAATACACAGTTGGAGCTCGCTGCGAAGGTCAAGGGAGACGTAATAACCTCATCCCCCGGACCAATGCCCGCCGCGAAGCACGCTGCATGAAGTGCTGCCGTACCGTTGCAGAAGGCGACTGCGTATTCTGTGCCAGCTGCCGCGGCAACAGCTCGTTCGAACTCCGCGATCTTAGGGCCTTGCGTCAAATAATCGCTCTGAAGCGCTGCCACCACCGCTTGTATATCCGCATCATCGATCGACTGACTGCCGTATGGCAGAAGCTTGTCCCGAACAGGCTTCCCGCCGTGCAGAGCTAACTTATCCATGTCGTAACCTCCGTAAGAGCAAACGTATTAGTGTACGAGCCTTCCCTTAATCCAAGCCTCTGTTCTCGCAATTCCCTCTTCCAGCGTCACCTGAGGCTCCCAGCCTAGCAGCTCCTTCGCCTTGGAGTAGTTGCACAGCAGCTTCTGGATTTCGCTCTGAGGATGAATATGCTCCACATGCTTAATACGAGACGCTTCCCCTACGACCAGTAGCGCCAGATCATTCACGGAAATATCCCGACCTAGCCCCGCGTTGACGATCTGTCCATCTACCTTATTGGAATAGCCTGCTTCCACGACGAACCTTGCGCAATCGTCGACGAACAAGAGGTCCCGCGTCTGTGTTCCTTCACCATAGATATGAAGATCCTTACCAGCGAGCTTATTATTGATGAAGATCGCCACGACACCTCCTTCGCCCCCTGTCTTCTGGAACGGACCGTACGTGTTGAACGGACGAATGACGACAACAGGCAATCCGTAGGCAAAGTAATAAGAAAGCACCATGTTCTCCGCGGCAATCTTCGACCCGGCATAAGGGGACGCAGGCTTCGTCGGATGAAGCTCCGTAATGCCCGTCTCATCAGTGCAACGATCGTACACCATGCAGGTGCTCATGAATACGACCTTGACCCAGTGCTTGCGGCACTGCTCCATCACATAGAATGTACCTACCGTATCATTGTTGAAGGTCGTGCGCGGATCATCGATCGAGTCCTGAACATTAATCGACGCACCGAGGTGGTAGCAAATATCGAACTTCGTCTCATGGAATAGCTTCTCGAGCAAGGCCTCGTCCTTAATATCGCCTTGGATAAACGCCTGAAGGCCAGGATGGCTCCGGAATTCGTCCAGATTGCTCTCCTGACCGTTAGATAAGTCGTCTAAGATCCATACGTGATGACCGTCGTTCAATAGTCGAAGCGCCACCCAACGTCCAATGAAGCCTGCGCCGCCTGTTAACAAAATGTTCATGCCCATTCTCCCATCTGTATCGAAATCGTTATACGAACAAATCCCAGGTTACCGGGGTGCCCTTCGCAACATCCTTCTTCACGCTCTTGCCGAGCAGCTGATCCAAGTATTTCGGCGCCAGTCCGAAGCCTGGGCGAATCGCACGAAGGTTATCGCTAGAGAATACATCGCCAGCCTTCATATCCTGGGAGATGTACAAGCTTCTGCGATATTGCAGGGACGCCTTCTCCTTCTCCGTAGGCCCGTAGCTGACCCGACCGAGCGACTGCCATGCCCGCTCCGTCTCGATGACGAGAGACTGCATTTCTTCCGGCTCTAGAGAGAAAGTCGAATCCACACCGCCGTCCGCACGGCGCAGGGTGAAGTGCTTCTCAATCACAGTTGCACCTAGCGCTACGCTAGCTACAGCCGTACCGACACCCATCGTATGATCAGACAGACCGACTTGGCATTGGAACAGCTGCTTCATGTGAGGAATCGTCGTAATGTTCGTGTTCTCCGGTGTAGCTGGGTACGTGCTCGTACACTTCAACAACACGAGGTCGTTACAGCCCGCTTCCCTCGCAGCGTGAACCGTCTCGTCGAGCTCGGCAATGGAAGCCATCCCCGTCGAGATAATCATTGGCTTACCGGTCTGCGCCACCTTGCGAATCAATGGAATATCCGTATTCTCGAAGGAGGCGATTTTGTAGAGAGGAACATCCAGCGACTCGAGAAAGTCAACAGCACTCTCATCGAACGGTGTACTGAAGCCAATCATACCGAGCTCTTGGCACCGGTCGAAGATCGGTTTATGCCACTCCCACGGGGTATAAGCTTCCTGGTATAGCTTATACAGCGAGTTGCCCTTCCATAAGCTGTTCGGGTCATCGATGAAGAACTCGCCGTGTGACAAGTTCAGCGTCATCGTCTCTGCGGTATACGTCTGCAGCTTAAGCGCATGTGCGCCTGCTTGAGCCGCGGCCTCCACGATCTGCAGCGCACGCTCCAGAGACTGATTATGATTTCCTGACATCTCGGCTATGATGAAGGGCCGGGCATTGGAGCCGATTGTATATTGCCTAACCTGAATATCATTCATCTGCTATTCTCTCCCCTGACATGAAATCATCTCTAAAGAGCGCGAACGCTACAATATCTTCATAGCGTCCATTTTTAAACACATGCTCTTTGTAGTAGCCTTCTCTCTGGAAGCCAAGCTTCTCGTGAACTTTGACACTAGCTAAGTTAAACGCGAACGCTTCACCACAAATCTTCCTCATCTGAAGCTCCTCGAACGCCTTCCTCAAGCCTAGTCGGCACATCTTCGTTCCCGTACCGGCAGGTAAATCGTCTGCACCTAGATAAAATCCCCAACTGCACTTCCCATTTATTTTATCCAGTTGCACAAAATTCACAACACCGCTCGGTACTCCGTTATATTCGAATACGTAATAGGCGAGGTCGTCACGTTGAAGCATGCGGTGGAACCAGGTTGTGTGCTGGTCTAGGGTGATGGCCTGGTCGGAGTACATGCTTTCCTGTACACGATGAGAATTTCGCCACTGAAATAGCAGAAGCAGGTCTGTTTCTGAGACAGGCCGCAATTCACAGCTTTTCTCGAATTCCATTATGGTTCCACCCCCAGAATGTACTGAGCGACTTGAGACAAGCTCGATTCGGTATGAAACTTTATGAACTGTAGCCCCTTCAAGCTAATGAGCGCCAGCTCTTCAGGCTTACTTTTGAGCTCTTCTATTAATGATGACATCTTCTGAACGGTTACTTCATAAGAAGCTCCTAGACACCATATGAGTTCCTTTTTCGCTAACGCTTCCGTCGTTTCTTTTTGGTTGTCAGCAACAATGACGGTAATCGATGGAAGTCCAAGGAACATTCTCTCCCATGTAGCTGTGCCTCCAGCTCCAATCGCTAAATCCGCGTCCGCCATAAGCTTTGCCATGTAGGTCACTTGACAATGAAACTTAGCTTGATTCCACTTCAGGCAATATTCCTCAATCTCATTTCTCCTTGGGTTTGCGACCCCAACGACTACATCAATATGCCAATCTGGCTCTGCAGCTTGCCTGAGAGCTTCTAGCGTCTTCTGCGTTTCATTCGTAGGGTCAGATCCCCCATAGAAGACCAATACACGGTTGATATGACCTGTTCGCTGTTTAAGATGTTGACGGGCTTCTTTGAACTCCGTTCTCAGTAAAGAATATTGTGGACCGAGAAACCGAACACAAGCTGGTGGAATCAGACCGTTATATCTTTTCGAAGCATTATCGTAATAATTTTGATCAAGCAATAGGTCACAAACATGTTGTCGGTTTGCTAGATCATCAATAACCAGTAGCTTGTTCACATGAAGTCGGATGACCCGCTCCCACTGGTAATCGATTTGATAATGATCGACAATCAGCCAATCTACCTGTGAGTCCGCAAGTAATAGTAGCTGTTTTGATAATGAGGCATCTTCGCTCCAATCAAATAGCTCGTTTTCTATGTATGGATCCATACTGAGAACTCGAAATCCTTGAAGTCGAATCACATGTTGAATATTCCCCGACAAGCTTCTGCACATGAATGTAACACTGGCACCATGCGATGACAATTCTTTTGCCAAAGTTAAACATCTCATCACATGGCCAGTACCAATTAATGAGGAGGAATCGACACGAATCCATATGTTCAAGCGCATTCTCCCCCTCGACCAATTAGAGTTTACTCACGTTATAATTTCTCACAGGAACTTGGTGCTGAGATAAATATTCTTTCGCTTCCTTCGGAGTCTGCTCCGTGAAGTGAAACATACTCGCAGCAGCAACCGCAGAAGCTCCGCCCTGAATCGCCATAAGAAAATCGTCGTATTTGCCCGCTCCTCCGGAAGCGATCACAGGGATATTGACGCTGTCAGCTATTAGTCGGACTAACTCTAGATCATAGCCCTCCATCGTACCATCACGCTCTATAGAGGTAACCAGAATTTCCCCTGCGCCCCATTTCTCAAGCTGCTGCGCCCATTTGATAGTCTCGACCCCCATGGGGAGAGTACCAGAACCACTGTAGCACTCGTACGTACCATCGGCTCGTTTCTTGACGTCAATACTGGCAACAATGCATTGTGAACCGAATCGATGGGCAGCCGCTCGTATAAGCTCTGGGTCTGAGAATGCAGCGCTATTAATAGCTACCTTGTCCGCACCACACCGAAGCAGCTTTGTAATTTGATCCATATGCTTGATACCACCACCTACTGTAAGCGGCACAAAGCACTCTTGAGAAAATTCAGCAACCGACTCATAATCCGGTTCCCGATCTTCCGCTGTAGCCGTAATGTCCAGCAAGATCAATTCATCTACTTCTCTGGTGTTATATACTTTGATAGCAGGAAGAACAGTACCCACTCTCCTCCAACTATCAAAGGCTACACCTTTGACCAATCCAACATTTTTCCATAGCAACGTTGGGATCACTCGATATTTTAACAATGAAATCTTCTCCTTCGTTAGAGACTAAGAAAATTTCTGAGGAGCTGGAAGCCCGAACGCTGGCTTTTCTCAGGATGAAACTGAACGCCATACACGTTCCCCGCTCTAACCGAAGATACAAAGCTCCCACAGTATGGGGTTACGGTTTCAACTTGACTCTGATCATTCACCTCGAAATGATAGCTATGCACGAAATAGAAGTCGGAACGGTCAGGAATGGATGCAAACAACGGGCTGTCTGTTCTCTTGCTGATCTCGTTCCACCCTACATGCGGTATTCTCTCCTGACTTGTTGATGTCAATAATCGAACCTGGCCCTTCACCAAGCCTAAGCCTTTCGTTTCTCCACCTTCATAGCCAACATCAGCTAGAAGCTGCATACCAAGGCAAATGCCTAATACGGGAATATTGTCTTGCTTGACTGCAATTTCAATAGCAGGCACCCAGCCGCCTGAATAGATATTAGACATCCCCTCGGTAAAAGCCCCTACACCAGGCAATATGATGTGAGAAGCGCTATGAAGGTCCTCAGGACGATCCGAGATGACTACATCAGCGCCGCACTCCTCTAAAGCTCTAGCTACAGACCCCAGGTTCCCCATACCGTAATCAATGATCACAACACTCATTCGTTATCATACCTTACTTTAGTCAGATTACCGTGCTTGTCCTTCAGCAGATTTCCACGAGCGTCCTTCTCGAATATTTTCTTATTCGTGAAACGATCACAGACCTTGATAAACTCATCTACCGTCATATCTAGCGGTGCCAATATTTCTTCCAGCGGCTTGCCCAGATATGTCCAAGGGAATTTTCCATCATGCTTTCGGACAAGTTCTATGGCGTCATCTCTAGTAATTCTCCCGCGACGAACATGTAAACATGCGATATCTGTAGCACGACCGAAACCGAACTTTAAATATTTAAAGTAATCGTGAATCCCTGTCTGATAGTTATCTAAATTCTCATAATTAACAATAGAACCTTCAACAGTATGCTTAGTCGTCACAAATCCGTGTGCCTGAGACAATAGAGCATTGGAGTAACCATCCCACGGAATGTAATGACCTAGGAAGATCCCTGTAACTCCAACCTCTCGAAGCTCCTCATCAGTTGGATACGTATAAGCGATAAGATCCTTAGTTTGAATACCATCCATACCAACTAAGTCGGAGACGCGAAGCCCTAGTAACCCACCAAATTCCTCAAGCCATCTTCTGGTTAGGATATTGTTCTCCGCCGCCGCCGCTGGGCCGCCATATTCATTCTGAGAGTTCTCACCCCACACGATCAACGGCACCTTGTACTGAACAGCTGCTTTAACCGGAATAGTGAAAATACCTACATGCTCTGGCCAAGATATGTCCCCAACCTGCGTTAATCCAATTCGATTCATCTTTCTACGAACGACAGGATTAGGTGAGAACTCCACATAGTCAACACCCATGTTCTTAATGTTCTCAATGTTATGTCGACCAATATCAGATAGATGACACGTAGTCGAGGTAACACATAATGGATTTAAGCCAAGCTGAAGCATCCGAATAACTTGATACGTACTGTCCTTGCCACCACTAACAGGAACAATACAGTCCCAGTTGCTTCCGTCTTTAGATTTATAGCGATCAACGATCTCAAGCAATTCTTGTTTTCTCTTGGACCAGTCAACCTCTTTCCGTCCTTCGAAGCTTCTGCACGCATTACAAACACCATGCTCATCCAAGTGCAGGTCAGGCTTCGTATCTGGCATTACACACTTTGTACAGTATTTAATCATACGTGTATTCCTCCCCCTTCACTAGACCTATTCACCGAGCTTCTTCTGAACAATATGGGCATTCATATTCACTAATTCGGGATGACTCTCACATAGCTTAATAGTTTCTTGCCAAGAGAATATGTCGCCAGGACGATACAGTTCCCTATAGATCTGATCAACGAGCTGATAATCTTCTGCAGTATCAACCGTCCATCGATAATGGGAATAGTCCTTGAGATGAGTGTACTGTAGAAGCCTGAATTGGTCATCATGCTGATATATATACGGCGTTACGTGCTCCTGCTCATAAGCCTGATCAGCATTCCTATAGGCCTGCTCCAATGCATCGAAGCTAAACACCTCGGTATCCAAGCCTTGAGGAAAAGTTCGTGTCAATGTATTACTGCAATATTGAGCCGAAGATGCTTCCTTGAACATTCGAATCACGTCGTTAGAGACCTGAGGGTCTAGCAATGGACAGTCCGAAGTTACACGAACAACGACATCAGATTGATTAGCAATCGCTGCCTCATAGTATCTGCTAAGCACATGGGATTCACTCCCTCGGTGCACAGCAACAGACTCTGAACGCACAAGGTCAGCGATTACTTCATCAGCTGGGTCCGTCGTTGTCGCAACGACGATATCATCTACGAGCGGAATCGCCTTACATCGATTAATGACATGAGCCAGAATCGGCTTATCCACTAAGTTCATGAGAACCTTGCCGGGCAGTCGGGAAGAACCCATTCTCGCTTGAATAATTACAGTGGTTTTCATAGCAGCTCCGTTAACCCTATAATAGTTGTTCAGTCAGAAGCCAGTCACGCAACGTTTCTTTATGAATCGGCGGTTCATATAATAACCGGTTCTCGAGCTTCTCCGTCTTACGTGCGAACGGATATTCCACCTGCTCTTCCGCAAAGTAAGAAGGAATAATATACATCTCATCCGTCTCAAGTGAATACCTGTACTCGTCGTCTGTCATTAATTCCTCATACATCTTTTCACCCGGTCTAAGTCCGATATTATTCACTTGAATGCGATCTTCACGTATGTTATAGCGTTTTCCTACTTCTTCAATCATAACCTCTGCAAGATCGGACAAACGAACAATAGGCATCTTCAGGACGAAGACCTCACCACCGCAGGCAATCTCATTGGCTTTGAGCATGAGTGAAATCGCTTGTGAAGGTGTCATCATATAACGGATCATATTGATATCCGTTACGGTAATACTATTGTTCTCCAAAATCTGTTTTTTAAATAGCGGTATGACGGAGCCCCTTGATCCCATGACGTTACCGAAGCGAACTGAGGAAAATACGGTTGCCTTAGGACCTTTTTGGTACTCGGCCGCGGAAATTAACCTTTCCGCCGTGAGCTTAGTAGCCCCGTAAGCGTTGGTAGGTGAGATCGCTTTATCGGTACTGGTGAATAGCACTTTTTTTACACCTGTCTCAATAGCAGCCTGAATGACGTTTTGCGTCCCAATGACATTCGTCTGTACCGCTTCGAACGGGTTATATTCACAGGAAGGTACATGCTTCATTGCCGCGGCGTGGAACACGTAATCAATGCCCTCCATAGCACGAACAACTCGCTGTGAATCACGAATATCACCGATGAGATAGCGTATATTCGCGTTTGCTCCCCACTGTTGTTGCATCTCGAACTGCTTATGCTCATCTCGGCTAAATATTCGTATAACCGCCGGTTCGTATTCGAGTAAATGCTTCAATAAATACTGACCAATTGTTCCTGTTCCACCGATTAGCAATATTTTTTTGCCGCGATACATACTCGACATCGTGACCCCTCCAAGCCGTAAATCGTTATGAAGTTTACTTCTTCTCTAGCAGGTACATCTGATCAACGAGGTCACTCTGTACGTACTTATATATCTTCTCCTTCACGACCTGCAAATTAGGATATCGATCTAAGAAAAGCTGCATAAAATTTGTCTTCCACAGCTTGTCCTCATTACCGCGGTATTGAACCTCTTGATACCCTGCTTCTGCATAATATTCAAAGCCCCAGATATAGCGGTTAGACACACGGTACATCTCATCAATAGCCTTATAAATATCATCAGGAGAGATGTGAATCAGCACACCGCTTGTGAAGACCATATCAAAATATGAGTCCTTGAACGGTATATCGAACAACGAGCCCTGGATGATGTTAATCCCTCGGGATAGTTGCTTCGACTTCTCAACCGCATATTGTTGAAGCTCGATACCATACAATCCGTTGAACCCCATAGCTTGCAGGCATCTCAATTGATTACCTACGTTACAGCCTGCCTCAAGTGTTGTCGCGAGACTAAGTCCTCCTAAGAACTCTTGATTCATCTCGGTACGCGTAACACCGAATTGCGCCTTATAGAAGCCGTCCAGCTCCTCATAGGAATACGTATTACGATCTGTGTACTCACTGCCGAACTGACCGTTCCAAAAGTCCATCTGGTTTGTTTTCATCGCGCACTCCTTATATGTTTCTTTTAAGATATTTTGCAACTTAGTTCTTTCTTAAATATAAGTTCGAGAGATGACTGTGCATTTTTATAACCTCTGGAACAATTAACTCCATTTCTACTTTACATTCAAAAATAAACTTACCGAAGTTGTCAATTAACTTTTTTGCTTTAAGATAGGGATCATCTGTATTTCTTATGTCAGCAATAAATCGATGCAATATTTGTTGTTGTAACCTCACCATCGGATGGATATATACAACGAAAAATAAGTTTTTTTGAAGTTTCTTGAACAGCTTATCAAAGACGGGATACTGTTTTTCTAAACCTTTTATATTTTTAGACTTTGTGAGCTTATCCATGGTCCTCATAACCTGAACAACATCATCTATTGTTTTGTTTAATGACTGATGTTCTTTTTCCATGAAATTAATTTTACTACCAATATCACTTAGGTTGTAGTTTGTCTTTCCACTCACAAACCAGTCAGCTCGAACTACTTTGCTTGTGAGCTTATCTGCTATTACATTCTCTAAGGTTGAATATTTCGCCCCTTCAATACTCGCTCCACCTTTAGTAGTATTGATGATCACACTGTTTATTTGCTTAATGTAATTTTCCATCGTAACTCTAGTTACATTATGTGAAGCTGAGGTGTAGACTTCGTCACCATCCACACTCTTGACCGTAATCAAATTTTTCTTTTCCAGCTCTGATAATTCGTTTGGTCTGCTTGCATACTCTATACCACTGGCATAATATTGATTATTTCTAAACGCAAGGTTTTGTCCGACAAGTATTATCGGGCTACATCCTAGTTTAGCAACAATTTCTAGCGCAACTAGTGCAATTGATGGTGCATCCGAGATAAGTCCATTAAGCTCTTTGACTTGATGCTCACCTAAATAGTAGGATGACACTGTATCTTGTGTGATGAACGCATGCATCATCGGCCCTGTATATCGCTTTACTGTGTTAGCCCCAACAGTACTACCGAAAATTAATGGAATGGTGCTAATTTTATTTTCAACGATACCTCCGAAAGTATCTAACCCTTCTAATCCTGTTTCAGGATCATATGCAAAGACTGCATCTGGCTCAATCCCATAGTTCAAAAGTGCTTTAATCGCCGAACCAACCGAAAAGATATATGCCAAGCCATTATTTTTAATATATTTTATATTTTCCAACTCATCCACTAGTGATGGACCCGCAGCCACAAGCAAAACCGGCATATCCTCGAGTTCTTGACGCTTTTCACGAATAATATGTGGCGTCTCTATAACGACAGGAAAATTACTCAAACAATTCATCGTCCAAAGCCTTTCAAAGCGAGCATTTACCCCAATAGAGTTCATTTGATCAGTAACAGCTTTCTTAAATCGTTCTTTAAAATCTTGAACTTTATCGATGTTTATCCGCTCGTATACAGGATGCATAATTAACATTGTTTTCTCGTTGACATTTTGTAAGAAATGGTTGAGACAAAATGTAACAACTTCTTTATCCCATTCAATATATAAATGTTGTAATTCTTTTAATGGTAAGTCAGATAGTAGTCTCGTTTCAAGAAACCTATAAAATATCTCTGGACTGGGTTCATATATTGTAAATTTCATATCTGGATAATACTTAAGAAAAGCATTTATGTGATACCCCATACCAAGGCCATAAAAGAATATATGTTTATATGAGTGAATATCGTCAAACTGCTTAACAAAACTTTCCGCTTCCATAACAGGATCATATTTACTGTGAATATAAAGTTTTTTAGAATTTGATTCGTACTTTAAAGTAGGGTGATTATTTTTAGCCACCTCAACTACAGTACTTCCAGACTCGAAAACAGATTCAAATATTTTTAATGACTTCCATAGTTCGGGGTATTTTCGAGAGATGAGACTAACATTCTCAATTAACATGTGTACTCACAACCTTCTGCTCCATAATAAGTTTAAAACCCTCGTGAATGGTTGTTAGCATTGGTATTATTTCAAATTGCAGAACATCCCCCAATAAAATTGTATCTGTATTCACTACTGCATCTTGCATATTCCTAATTAACGTTTCGAATTCTGGTCTTTCCTTTGTAACAAAAGTTAACCCTTTCAGTCCGTGGTTTATTTGATCAATTGAAAAGAGCATTTGAGAGATCCATTGCAATCCATCTATTAATTGAGCAAATTTACTCCACGTTTCGCTACTTGCACCTTGGTAAAATTGATTGGATAATAGTTGTACCTCTGGTAAAACTCGGTCAAGATAGCTGCTAGTCGATATTACCAATTGATTAATTAACTCAGCTAAAGTAACAACTACGATAGTTACAGTCTGAATATTGGACTCATGATTTATAAGGTATTCTTTGTAATTTTCAAAAACTTCATCTTCTTCTACGAGTAAGTGTGAGACATACAGTTCGTTTTCTTGAAGAAAAAACTCAATTGAGCTGAGAACTTCAATTAATTTACTTGTACTATCCCCACAATCCCAAACACTATTGGCAATTTGAATTTGCACACTTGACACCTCCAGTACATATGCTCAGATATGATATATTTATCGGTATAATACCAAGACAGATGAATAGTATATTTAGAACAATTTCAAGGTAGTATATAGCTTCTAAGCCTTATTTTTAGTTCTAATTAGCACAGGTAATTTATTTGAATAATCTATACAGTACTTAAATAATTTAGTTTCAATAATTTGGTTAGGCAAAAGTATCTTTGCGTTTTGATTCCCCTTAGCAAGAGAAAGATTTTTCATGACGTAATCAAAAAAACGAAAGAAATCTTCGTCATTGAAATCGAAGTTAATCTCGTTATATAGACAAGTTCTTAAAGACTCACAAAAGTTCTTTTTTACTTGAGTCTGTGCAGCGGGAATGTTGTTATTATTGAAAGATACAATTTGTGCAAAGTTGGGAACTTTCCTGTACAGTTGTATTAAATTGATTACTTCCATATCTACATCAATACGTTTTATTAAGTAATCAAAAATTACAGTAATCGTCAAACTGTTTTTTTTATAGGATATAAAGCGGTTCTCAGAAACATAAGGAGGTATAATCCACCCACCTTTATCTATAATTTGTCCAAATAATCTCGGTGCAAGTGCATTACACAAATACGCCAAATAAGCACCGTGCCCCTCACCATACGCAATAATTTTTGAAGTATTAAAAACCAAACCGTTGTCCTTCAATAACTCTATTGTAACAAGAAGTGCCGTTATGTTATCTAATGCTTGCATAAGACTCATATCATTAAAGTTTTCAGGAGTCTCGTTTAATTGTTCATAACCCATAAGATTCACTGAGTGATGACTTGCTATATCTAAAAATTTATTCATATCAACCCTACCATCTACAAACACATAGTTAAACTCTTCTTCTGTCAGTAGACGCTTTAATGCGTTTAAATCAAACTCAAACCTCGGACTCACAGTGTCGGAAAAAAACTCCTGCCCGAAATAACGTTGACACAAAACCGTTACTATATTATGTTCATCAGCCATCTGTTCACACAGAGATTTAGTCTCTTCTGAACTACAACTCAACCCAATAGGAGGTAGCAGCAACAATAAACCCGTATTATCATTAACACCTGACTCTGGCGTACTAAACATAATAGGCATTTTACGTTCTTTAATTTCCCCATAAATGCTTGGGTGCGCTGATACATCAATATTGTATGATGTAGCCATATAAAACCCTCCAGTTAATTAATTATTAATCTAATAGACTTATATCATCTCATGTCATTACTTTCTTTCGTAAAATTTTTCGAGTACCGGCTTTTTCAGCTCGTTTGTCCAATTGCAACGGATATAGTTATTATAAGTTTTTATTGAGTTATTTATCAGAGTTGTATTACATCACAGCATTATGCAGACATCAAAAAAGGTGACTATCAAACGATAGCCACCATTAAAAACCAACTAAAAATTAACGAAGTAACTGAAGAACTCCCTGTGGTTGTTGGTTCGCTTGCGCCAACATGGATTGAGCAGCTTGAGTAAGAATATTGTTCTTCGTGAACTCCATCATCTGACGAGCCATATCAACATCTCTAATACGAGACTCAGCAGCAGACAAGTTCTCAGAAGAAGTTCCAAGGTTATTAATAGTGTGTTCAAGTCGATTTTGTACCGCACCAAGCTTAGAGCGTTCGGAGGATACAGACTCTATTGCACTATTAATTACTGTGATCGCGTCTGATGCCTTCGATGCTGTGGATACATCCAAGCTAAACTCAACGTTGGTAGAGTTCGTACCATCCGTTACGTTAGCTCCACTTGTACCGAAGCTGCCGCCCGCAGTTGCAGAACTAATTCCTAGAGCCTTTGAACGCATATCACCGATACTCAAAGACATTGCTTGATTTTGATTCGCGCCGATCTGGAACGATAATGAATCATCAGAACCCGAAGTAGTTAAAACACCAGACAACTCAAACGTAAATGTTCCAGCTTTTAACGTGTTTTGTCCGCTACCTTGCACAAGAGCGATTGATAATCCGCTTGCCAGACCAGTAATGGCTGTAGCATTGCCGGCTACAGTTGTCGTGTCAGTATAACCGGAAGCATTGGTGAGAGTTACCGTGTATGCGGATGGCATTGTCGTCAGCGTGCTACCTGCACCTGAAATATTAAGCGTGATTGTATCTCCACCTGCACCAGAAGTAAAGGCATATCCACTACCTGCTGCAAACTCTACGCCAGTAAAGTCAAGGCCGTGATTGTTATAGTTTAATGTAATGCCACCTGAAATAGTTAAACCAGAATACATTACATCCATAATTCTCTCGGTAGCACCTGTAGATCCTGAGTTTGTGATCATAACGTTACCACCACTCACAAAGACTGTCCAGCTGTTACCTTTTACGTTATTATAGATATCTACAGCTCCGCTCAACGACGTGCTGTTATTGCTATGCCCAACTCTTTGTGTCCCTACACTGCCTGGCGAGCTAGTAACAGCAAACGCTTCTGTACCTGTACCGGACAGGTTCGTTACTTTAAAATTGAAACCATGATTGTTGTACTCTTGACCAATAGTTATAACATCTTCCGAAACCAAAACGCCGTCCGCACCACTTCCCGAGTAAACCCTAAACACTAGCTCGTTACTACCAGAGCCACTCATTGCGAAACTTACGGAAAGACCACTAGCGCCAGCACCAACAGCAATTGAATTCCCAGAGAATGAGAGATTGTTTGCTAAAGTACCCGAGAAAGCCGATTGCGTTGCAGTGAAAGTACCAGATACCGCAGCAGCGTTCTCAGTTACTGTAACTGTGTGTGTACCCGAAGCGCCAGTGGTGTTCAACAGGTCCATACGATCAGCGGCACTAGCAGTACTAAGTGCTATATTCGCCGTTCCAGTACCAGCAGTAAAATTAGCGCTTGTTAATGATGTCGACAATCCGTTTACCTTAGTACCATTCAACAACTTCATGGTGTTGAACTCCGTCGTATTACCGATACGGTTGATCTCGGAAGTCAGCTGGTTGATCTCCTTCTGGATCTCACCACGGTCAACCGCTACGTTCGTATCGTTGGACGCCTGAACAGCAAGCTCACGCATACGCTGAAGAATGGACTGAGTCTCGTTCAACGCACCTTCAGCTGTCTGGATCAGGGAGATTGCATCCTGGGAGTTACGGGAAGCCTGGTCCAAACCGCGAACCTGTGCTCTCATCTTCTCGGAGATTGCAAGACCTGCAGCATCGTCGCCTGCGCGGTTGATGCGAAGACCGGAAGAGAGCTTCTCTAGGGACTTACCAGTCGAAACGTTGTTAGCGGAAAGCTGGCGGTACGTGTTCAGTGCCGCAATGTTCTGATTAATTCTCATTGTATTCTTCCTCCTTGAATTGTAAGTACCCACATCCATGTGGTTGGTCTTAAGTTGTTGCGAGGTCGGCCGCCCTAGCAACAGCTTCTATAATATATATCGTATATTACGAGAGAAAACATAAGCTCTTTTTTTTGTTATTTTGAAGAAAAATTAAACAAAAAAAGAGGTTCCCGCAACAGAGCAGGAACCTTTCTTCGAGTATCGCACTATTTCTTGTTTTTACTTAATTTCTCGCGAATTTGACTGAGCTTCAACGTATTCTTCGACGCTTCCTTATTCGATTGCTGGATCGACAGGAATACTTCCTTCCGATACACCTCAATATCCTTCGGTGCGCTGATTCCAAGCTTTACTGTATCACCCTCAACGCCAAGAACCGTAATCTCGATATTGCCCCCGACGATGATAACCTCACTCTTCTTACGAGACAGCACTAGCATGAGGCATCACTCTTTTCTGTAGAGTCTGCTTCCATCTGAAGCTGTATAGCGTGCTTCGTCTTATAGGCGCTCTGGTGCAGGATCACCTGCTTGCCTCGCTTAAGGGCAGTGTTCACAATTACCGGAGCCAGCAAGTTCAGACTAAACTCATCCTCATCGCTAATCGATACGATACTGAACACCATCACATCCGACTCACCTGAGATCCCAAGCTCCTTCTGCACAGTCTCAGACACTTCAAAATCGTACTCCGAAAAGTAAACGAACGGGTCCGCAATAATAAACGAAATGTCCCCATCCTCCGTAGACTGCATAAACGAAAACGGTACACTCAGGTCTGGAGTCAGTAAAGCGAACTTCGTTAAATGCTCAAAGCCAGGCATTCCCGTCGGGAACTCAATCAGCTTATCCTCTTCAATCTCAATGTCACCGAAGCGCAAGGTCGTTAACTGCATCTCTTTCCCTCACTCCTTATATGGTCCTTATACAACAAAAAACGCCCCTGCCATGAGAACCCCATTGCACGAGCTATAACTATGCGATAAAACTATACCTACACCCTCACATCCACCTGCGGCGGAATAATCTCTATCGAGTTCCTCTGCTTCAAGTAAATCTCCAGCTTCCCCGGCGTGTAGCTGATCTGCGGGGCATTCACCTGAACCTGCACTTGAACGTCGCCAGGCTCATACTTCACCTCAGGCTTCTTCGGGGTATATTGAATCTGATAATTATGCGTCCCGAAGGGACCCTCATAGTTGAATTTGAAATCCTCGAAGACGCTTGAGAACGCCAGCTCGGCAATCGCATTGCCACCCTGATGAATAGCAGCCATCTGATTGCCTGCCTCAACCCGCTTGCCGATGCCCTGAAGCGCCAGCTGCTTAGCTTCGCTCGCTACTCTCTCAGTAAATTGAAAGATGTCGCCCTTACCAAGCGCTTCCCACGCCTGGCTCTGGTCGATTGTCTGCTCACCCAGAGGACTCCTAATGTCCAGCTTCGCTGGCTTGGTGGTGAGGTTGACATCAGGCCTAGGCTGCCTGATGTCCCATTTCCCTAAGTCTCCGTCAATGTGAATTTGAGCATACGTCTGCCTAATTTGAATTTGCGGAATGTTCATGAGGGAACGGTCACCACCTTAACTTAGGCTCAAGCCATTTTAACGTAGAAAATCGACAAGACTTGGCGATATAATCTTGGCCCCGACCGACAGCGAAGCCTGGTACACACTCTCGTACGTCTTGAGCGTCGTGATCAGCTCGGCAACATCCGCATATTCCGTCTGATTCTGCAGCTCCTTCAAGTTCAGATCAATATCCTTCAGTCGCTCCTCGGACAGCTGAATACGATTCAGCTTCGCCCCGAGATCCGCACGTACCTCAAGGAACGTGTTCATTCGCGAATCCAACTTACCGAGTAGCTCCGATACTTGACCCGTATCCTGCTTGTCCAGCGCATTAATGATCTGGCTCAATACGTTGAACACGTTATCGCCGTCACTCGGATGACCAAACACTTTATCACCCGTGATGTTCACCGGCATCCGCACGCCCGTTGCGATCTCGAAGTAAATGTCACCATGGTCTGTCGTCGAGTGCTGCGCCTCAATATGATACAGCTTCACATTCGAAGCCGGATTATCTACTTTGACCAAGTCCTTCAGGTCGCGCGACTCACTCATCCAGTTCACAGCCAAGCTGCCTCCGGTGATTTGAATACCGGCATTCGGACTGCCGTCTGTAGACCGAATGACCAGCTTGTTCTCTGCATCAGCCGTGACCGTTACCTTGTTCGTCCCCCCCACAGCTGCATGAATCGCATCCTGCAAGTCTGTCGCGAACGCTGCAGCCCCGCCTTCAGCGGCGTAGTCTTTAGGCGGCAACGTCACGGTTACCTCTTGGCCGCGGTTAATGATCAGCCTCAGTTGATTGTTGTTCGCTGTCACATCGGCTGCATTGACATCAACCGTTCCTCCGACACTGATCGCAAGCGGAACTTCGCTGATCCCCTTCTTGTACGGTGGCACGTCAGTGATCTGTCCGTTGTACACGTACTTCCCGTTGAACTGACTGTTGCCGATCGTCACCAGTTGGTCAGACAACTCCAGAATCTCCGACTTGATCGCATCGAGAGCGCCCTTCGGATTACTGCCGTTCGCCCCTTGTACAGTCAGCTCACGAATACGATGGAAGGCCGATCCTGCCTGCTCCATTAATGTATCCGTGAACTCCAGCCATGAGATCGCGGTCGATATATTCTCTTGATACTGCTCATTCGCCGTAATGTCTGAGCGGTAGCGCATCGCGAAGCTCAGTCCTACCGGATCGTCAGACGGCTTATTCAGCTTACGGCCCGTAGCGACCTGATCCTGATAATGACTCATCTTCGATAAGTTATTGTTCAGATTGCGCAGTAGCTGGGTATTCATCATCCCTTGCGTAACTCGACCCATCATTGGAGATTACCCCCTGTATTATCTGCCGACTTGACCCATACCATTAATGACTTTGTCCAGCATCTCGTCATATGTGGTCATGGCCCGCGCCGCGGCGTTATAAGCATGCTGATACTTGATCATGTTCGCCATCTCTTCATCGTTCGACACACCGCTGACCGACTGCCTGCGACCCTCTACCTGATCGACGAGCACCTTCTGGTTAGCAGCCTGACGCTTCGCCTCTTGCGACTGAACGCCAAGCTGACCGACCATCGCCCGGAAGAACTCATCGAACGTACCATTAGTCAAGATCGGAGTGCCTGTTGCCGTCGGGTCAAAGTTAAAGCGAGCGTTCCGGAAACCAGCTGCGAGCAGGGCGATGTCATTGTTACCCTTGACCAGCACCTCATGCCCTTCGGCATTCCGAACAATCTTGCCGTTGGCATCGGTCAGTATACGCGCGGACGCTACGATCTTCGAGACACTCTTCGTAATCTCCGGATTCACCGTAATATTCGCCGCGCTGTAGCCACCTTCTGCCCCTGTCTTGATCGCGAAGAAAGGAATGCCCGATTGCGGCGGGCTGTCGAGACTGTAGCCAAGCCCATGCAAGCCATTCAGGCCTTTGACTGTAATCACCGTATCGGCAGTCAGCACACGCTGCTCATCGGTCAGTACCTCTTCACCGGTATAAGTGGTGCCTCCCATGATCGTGCCCGCAGGCAGCTTCGGAGGCAGCACCGAGCCCTTCGGCAGCGTAATCTCCACATTGCCTTCGACGAGCGACTTGACCATCGCATTCAGCTGGAACGTGTAGCTGGCCAAGTACGTATCACGGGATTCGATCATCCCGAACACTTCACCACTGTTCAAGCTGCCACTCTTGTACGCATCATCGAACGTAATCCCCGTAGCAGGAGGAGTCACCGTTCCGTCCGGATTCGGCAGTGGCGTCTCTGCGAACGTATTCACCACATTGACACCGTTGACGAGCTCCACATTGCCCATACGAATGTTGTAACCATTGCTCGTATTATCTATCGTAACATTGGCGATGCCTGACAACTGGTCCACCAGCAGATCGCGCTGGTCGCGCAAGTCATTCGCACTGTTCCCGAGTCCCTCGACACGGAATATTTCGCGATTCAGCTTCGCCACCTGCGTAATAATCGTATTCGCTTCGCGTACCTTGACCTTGATGTTTTCCGTAATGTCCTTGTGCAGATCGTTCAACTGCGACGCCGTATGATTGAAGGAATCGGTCATCGCCAGCGCACTTTCCTTCAGCGCCGCCCGCGCCGTCGTATTCTCCGGCTCGCGGCTGAATACTTGCCACGCACTCCAGAACTTCTCGATCACCTGACGAATTCCCGTATCAGACGGCTCGTTCGTGATCGCCTCCAGCTTCTCCAGCACATCCTTACGAATCGTCCAGCTCCCCAGCTCCTTGTTCTCGTTATAGAACTGGTGGTCGAGGAAGCCTTCCCGCACCCGCTTGATCGCGTCGAACTCTACACCTTGTCCGAGCTGACCCGGGATGTCACTGCGCATCAAGCCGGGCACTTCAATCGGTCTGCTCGCCACCAAGTTGACCACTTGTCGTGTATAGCCTTTTGTATTCGCATTCGCAATATTGTGTCCCGTCGTCTGTAAGGCCGTCTGCTGTGCGAAGAGCGCACGCTTAGCCAGCTCAATACCTCCGAAGCTTGATCGCATCATTCATCCCTCTATTCGAATATAGTAAGCAGCAGTTCACGCCTTCGCATCAAAAATACCAGGCCTCTTGCCCGAAATCGGCTGTTGCTGGGGGCTATGGTACGTAACATCCTCCTCAGCAGGCCCCACCATCAAGTCAATCGAGTAGTCCACGAAAGCAATCGATTGTTCAATGAGCTGCTGGTTCAGCGTATTCACTCTTCGGAGGCGATGAATCGTGTCGAGCAGCTGCTTCTGCGCATCCATCAGCTGCCTTTTCTCCTCGACGTCGAATATAATTTTACGCAAATCACTGATCGTCACACGCGGATTAGGCTTATACCCCTTCTCCATCAAGAAATCACCGATGACTTGGATTCTGCGCTGGTCCAATTCCCCAATCAGCTTGATCTGCTTGTTTTCTTTATTGACAATTTGAGTGAGCTGGTCGACCTGATTATGCACCAGCACATCTTTCTTCCGCTCGGCCAACTCCATCAATACTAGATGCGCTTCATTCAGTTCGGACATCACCTGCAGCAAAGCGTGAAAAGACACGACCCCTCACCCCTAGGTTCTTATTTCAAGAAAGGAAGCAGCTTCTCCACCAGCGCCCTCGTCTCGACGTGGTATGTACCGTCCGCAACGGACTTCTTCAACGTTTCGATCTTATCAGTCGCTGTTTTACCTTGTGTCTCGAGCAATTCCTTCGCCTCACTGGAGATCACAAGCTCATCCTTCTTGGACTTCTTACCGTTCACATTGTGCTGATGCGTGTCTTGAACCTTCTTATAGGATTGGACGGCTCCTACTCGATTTGGACCGTTGATCTTCATATACTCCACCTCTTTTAAGCCAAATAATAAAACCCCGCCATAAAAGCTTTACTACTTTTATCGGTGAGGTCGATTCAAAAGTTTATATGTAATTATAATGCCAATGGACCCGCCTTACTTACCATCCTTAATTTTGAAGGTCGGAGAAGACTTGGACGCCTCGGCGGCACGCCTCTTCTGCTCGTCCTCCTGCAAATTATTGACGTCCTTCGCCAGTCGGGTTCGGCATGCTTCACAGATCGTTCCTTCACGCGTAGACTCACCGCACACCTCACAGCTTAAGGACATATTCGGATTGTGCTTGATCGATATGCGTCCTTCACGAATGAACTTCGTAATTTGGCTAACCGGCACCTCGGTCTCATCGCTCAGCTCCTGAAGCGTACATTGGCGATGCTCCCGCAAGTAATCCAGACACTTCTGGTACATCCGTTCAATATCTTTTACGCAGTTTGGACACACTCCGTACGAATTTTTCATAAATACTTTGCCGCAGCGATGACAGTTCGCAACGTTCAGACTCATTACAGCCGCCCCCTTCGTCTGATTGCCTAAGCTTGTTTATACGTATATTTTACATTACTTTTACTCATTCGCCTACTCCCTTTAGCATGAGTCCGCAAGAACTGTTACTATTATTTCCTTACTTCGTTATGCTTATGAGATATGGTTCCCCCTCCCCTACCTCGCCCACGTAATCCCTCTCACCTCCACCCCCGGCAGCGCTCGCAATACATTCGCACACTCATTGAGCGTACTGCCGGTCGTATACACATCGTCGATGACATACACCCGGATGGGGTCCGGCTGCTTAAGTAGACGGCGTATCTGCTCAACTCCGCGCATGTCAACGGCGAAGATCCCTCTCATATCGGCCATTCGTTCGTAACGCCCCTTGAAGCTCTGCTTCTCCGTATGCCTTGTGCGCACAAGCAGAGGCACGACGGGCACTCGGGTGAGCCGCCCCAGCACGACAGCCATCTGCTCCGCCTGATTGAAGCCGCGCTCGCCATAACGGATGCTGCTCAGCGGGACGTATGTGATGAACTCCTGTGCCACCCCTTGCTCACTAGCCATCGGCTGCGTCCGGTGCAGATGGTACGCATGCATCAGCATCGGTCCGAGCACCTCAGCCAGCGTCTCCATACCGCGGTACTTGTACAAGGCGAGCCATTCCTTCATTCGTTCATCATAACGGACAGCGCTGCGGCTCTGGCTGAAGAACGTCTCCCGCTCTCTCCTGCAATCCGGACACACCTCACCTCGACCGCATCGCAGACACTGCACCTGGTGAATCCATGGTATCGCTTCATAGCAGCTACTACACAGCGGAAGCCGGTTCGCCCGAACAGAACCGTTACGCGCCTTCCCGCATACGAGACAGCATTGCTGTACCGGGGCGAGCCATCGTTCAACCTGATGAATTAGCTGTCCCAGACGGCCTCTAGCAGCCTCCAGCCAATATAATCCCATAACGTGAACCCCTCCTCTCGAACGCCATTCGCAATTAAGAACGCAAGTACCCCTTCCTTCTCGCCAGCTGATTCATCGTCCGAATTTGGCGGATTGCCTCTCCTTGGGAGAACGTCTTCTCCTCTGCTGCAAAAAACACGTATCCGTTCGGATCGTCTCCGGACCGCCCCGCCCGACCTGCCATCTGTACAAGTGCGGCCGCATCGAACATCGAGGAGCCCGCCTCCAGAATGAACACATCCGACTTCGGAATCGTCACACCCCGCTCCAGAATCGTCGTCGTGACGAGCAGCCGAATCTCCTTCGCACGGAAGGCGACCACCTTCTCTCCCCGCTCCGCATCCTTCGAGGAGGTGCCTTCTATACGCACCCCCGGCATCACCCTTCGTAGCAATGCAACGAAGGGCTCCACGATTACGATGTTCGGCACGAATACGAACAATTGTGCGCCCCGGTCGATCGAGCGCTTCATCGCAGCCTCCAGCTCTCGCGGCACATGGCCCTGCTGCAGCAATCGCCGCAGCGGCGGACAGCGAAGCAGCTTCGGCTCAGGCAGCGGATGGCGATGATATCGCGCTGGTACCCGCGCATGCGGCAGTCGGCCGCTCTTCACCTCGCGCTGCAGCGCATCCGGAGGCGTCGCGGACAGTAGAATGAAAGCCCCCGCCGATGCGCACGCATGCTTCACCGCATGCAGCAGCAGCGGGTTGTTGTGATACGGGAACGCATCAATCTCGTCCACGATGACGAGGTCGAACGCATGGCGGAAGCGGAGCATCTGATGCGTCGTCGCTAGCGTCACCTGACCGACCTCCCAGCGCTCCTCGCTGCCACCATACAGCGTCACGACCGAGAGGTGCGGGAATGCTTTCTTCAGGCGCGGCTTCAGCTCCAGCACGACGTCCTTACGCGGCGTGACGACCGCGACCCGACCACCCTCCTCCACCGCATAATCGATTAAGGGGAAGATCATCTCCGTCTTCCCTGCGCCGGTCACCGCCCAGATTAAGAAGCGTCCGCATTCCTCTATTGCACTTGTAAGGGACTTTCTTGCTTTCAAGAACTGCAGTGCCTCACCCGAAGCGACAGCCTGAATCTCGCTCAAGCCCCAGCCGGACAGCCGCTCCTCAATCGTCTTCGTTGATGCCTCGCCTTGCGGCAATGGCAGCGTCTTCCCTCCATATACAACAGGTGTGCAAGATCGTATGCGCCCCATGCCGATGCATGACTCGCAATAAGCACAAGCCTCTCCGCAATGCGGACAGCTTGACCACACGAGTCGGCCTGCAGCTATACCTGTATTCGTCGTGGCAGCAGTCTCCCCAGCCCGCTCCTGCTTCCCCGTCGTCCCGCACCTGTCGCATTGCAGCTCACGACCGATGCCAGTCGGCCATATTCGCTGCAGCCAGCCTCGAGCACGTACCGCCCGCCCAGCCAGCCCCGGCTGTAGCTGCACGATGCCAAGCAGCCAAGCCCGCTGCACCCAGTAAGTCAGCTGCTCGGGCAACACATCGCTTGCGAAGTCTCGAAGCAGCCCCTGCAGCTCGTCCAGCAGCAGCATTCTTCCCGCACAGCTGCTTCTCAGCAGCTCCAGAACCGTAGCTTCACTCGCCTTATGCCCAGCGCCAGTACGATCCAGCTCTGATGCTGACGCGGCTGCGATCTCGTCTTGAGATCGACGCCACTCCCACAGCCTCCACTCGCCGCCAATCACAGCGTTCACACCACTGTCCGCTATCGCCCTTCTCAGCTGCGCTTCCGCCTGTGCTTGCCCGCCACCACTCTCTGTCTCAGCTCGGCTGCTGCGATTCAGCGTCTCCACCAGCCTGTAGGCTTGTCCGAAGGACAAAGACGGTTCCAGTACACGCAGAATGAACATTCCCCGGTGTACCCGAACCCCATGATCCCGAACAGCCCTCATGTCGATAGACAGCTGCCACTGTGGACTGGCTGAGCTCTCCATTCTATATATGAACGCTCTCATAGTACTCCCTTGTCTCCATATCTTCATCACATCAGCTTGTAAGCGGTTCCCAAAAGCTCTTGCTGGTTAAGCTGAACCAGCACAATCTGCTCATCCTCGTGCTCACTCAGCCATAGTGACGTATCTTCAGCATCCTTATGAATCGTCAGTTGGTATTCCTGTCTTAATCTCTCGGCAATAAGAAGGGTGTCATCCGTGGAGCCTTCATCCGCCAGCGTCACCGTGATCGGCTTGCCCTTCAAGCTGGAGAAGAAGTGAAGCGAGCGCAGAAACCACTCCACATGCTGTCCGTTATTGCGTGTGCGAACGACGTAATGCGTCAGTCCCGAGCGTCCGCGGCGCTTCCATCGCCAATGCAGCGTGTGAATAATCGACATTCCGGCCACGTAGCAGCCAATGATCCAAACCAAGCCTAACATCATAGTGGCTCCCTCCCTTAGGAGCAATATATGCGTTATACCAAGGTTTGGTGTCATATGTCATTGGACAAGAGCTGTAACGAGCGTCCAGGGAAGCGCCTGACTTTCGGGTAGGCTCGCCCTAGCTAGAGCGTCACCCAGCCGTTCTTAATCGCAATAATGACCGCCTGTGTACGATCGTCCACTTCCATCTTCTGAAGAATGCTGCTGACGTGGTTTTTAACCGTTTTCTCACTAATAAATAGGAACTCGCCGATCATCTTGTTGCTCTTGCCCTCCGCCATGAGACGCAGCACTTCCGCCTCCCGGCGCGTGAGCGGACTGTTGTCCATATGCACGTACTTCACGCCAGCTTCCTTGCTCACGCTCTCCGTGCCCGCTACGCCTTGCTCATCGAGGTACGTCATACGTCGCAGCTGATTGATCAGCTTGCCTGTCACCTTCGGATGAATATAGGCGTGACCTGCGACGACCGAGCGGATCGCGTTGATCAGCGACTCGGCTTCCATGTCCTTCAGCAAGTAGCCAGAGGCTCCTTTGCGCAGCGTCTCGAACACATAGCTCTCATCATCGTGAATGGACAGAATAATGACCTTAATATCGGGAAAAATCTGCTTCAGCTTCTCTGTCGCCACAACGCCGTTCTCAATCGGCATGTTAATGTCCATCAGCACAATATCCGGATGCAGCGTATTGCATAGCTCCAGCACCTGAATGCCGTCGCCGCACTCGCCAACGACCTCCAGATCATTCTCCATATTGAGAATACGTTTGACCCCTTCGCGGAACAGCTGGTGATCGTCTGCGAGCACCAGCTTGATCGGGCGCTTCACCGTGCCCATAATATCCATATCCCTTATTCCTCCTTGGAATCTGACTTGATCGGGATGACCATCGAAATTTTCGTTCCTGCTCCCACCTCGGACTGAATGTCCATTCGGCCCTCCAGCAGCTCCACGCGCTCGCGCATGCCCATCAGACCGTAGTGGTTGCCGCTCGTAATTCGCTTATCTATACTGTCCATGGCGAAGCCGACACCATTATCGGTTATAGCCAGCTTAATCATCGCCTTCTGGAACGTAAGCTCGAGCGTAACGTGGGAAGCCTGTGCATGCTTGACGACATTGGAGAACGACTCCTGCACAAGCCGGTACACCGCTACCTCCATACCGGACGGAAGACGCAGCTCCTTGCCGACGACGTCGAATTTCGTGCTGATCTTCGCCTTCTCCTCGAAGTCCTGTACGAACTTACGCAGCGTCGGTACAAGTCCGAGATCATCCAGCGCCATTGGCCGAAGGTTAAAAATAATTTTGCGAACCTCCTCAATGCCGCCTCTCACGCTCGCCTTCAGATCGATCAGCTCATCCTTGACGGAAGCATACGCCTCCTTATTCAGCATGCGCTCGGCAATCTCGGTTCGCAGCACCATGTTGGCCATGTTCTGTGCAAGGCCGTCATGAATTTCCCGGGCAATGCGCTTGCGCTCCTCCTCCTGGGCCAATATGATCTTCAGCCCCATCAGCTGACGGTTCTTGGCCGATTCGAGCAAGCGCGTCACCTGGTTCAGATCGCCTGACAGGAAGTCCAGTATGACATTGAACTGCGACATGAGCACCTCGGCACGCTCGAGCTGACGATCGACATTCTTGATACGCTTCTGCAGATCGTCGCGGCGGTGCTTAAGATGTAGTTCTTTCTCCCTATATATAGCTAATTGGGCCTGAAGCTGGGTAGCCGCTTCGTAGGCTGTGCGAATATCTTCTTCCTTGAATCGTTTAAAATCGCGACTGACCTCCGTCAATCTGACGCGGGAGCGGCGGTATTCAACCTCGAACTTGTCGACGGTGTCGATCATCGTCTTCGTCTCTTCCATCACGAGCTGCAGCTCGTTGTTCAATGCCTCGCGTTCAGCCCGAATGCTCTCACATATTTCGAATACTTGGTATTTGCTGTTCTCCATAACATCAATGGCATTTTTGATGACTCGGTCAAAGACGTCGACTTGCATCCGGACAATGCTCCTTCGCCATTTTTCTATTGATTACTAGCAATATAGTATCATAATTTCGCAATAATGTGAGAGCATGAAGCCCTAATTCTACTTATTGAAGTGTAATTCGTTGTGTCTTCTCATCCCAAGTGACCTTCCACCCCATGTTCTCGGACAATACCCGTAGCGGCACCATTGTCAGATCGCTCTTAATGATCGGCGGCACCTCGGCGGTCACACGCTGACCGTTCACAACGAGATCATTGCGGTCGATCCATAGCTCGATCATCTTCGAGCCACGCATGATCGTCACCTTGCGCTCCTGATCATCCCAGCTCACAGAGCCGCCCAGCGCATCGGTTACAAAACGAATCGGAAGCAGCGTATTCCCTTCACGAATGAATGGAGCCTCCTCCAGCGTCATCGCCTTACCGTTCACCTGCACCGACTTCTTATTGACCGTCAGCTCGATCTGATTCGTCTGAGGCTCTGGGACCGTTCCGCGATAGGTGAACGTCACGTCATCGATCAGAATGCTCCCCTTTACTGCACGCTCATCACTGGCAATCTCCTCGTTCACGACGTACAAGCTCTTCACGCGGATTGGATAGCTCATCTTATACGGAGCCAGATCAACACTAAGCTGCTTCCAGCCCTTCCAGTTGATATTACGCGCCAGATCCACTCGATGTGTCTTGCCTGCGTTATCGACGAGCTCGGCACGCAGCCAGTTGAGACTCTCGTCCCCGTGCACGCTCAGCTTGAGCGTCTGCGGCTCTCCTTCAACGAGCACACCGGTGTCAAGCGCCGCGAACGCCCACTTGTCACCCGTACCATTCGTGAAATCATAATCTAATCGAAGATATTTATTATTCCGTTCGTCAGCCTCAATGTACACAGCGGCATGTACGTTCTCCGGCTTACTCGCTGACGTCGTCATGACCGCATGCCCATCCAGATTATACCATACCTTGTCAATGCCTACCGGTATAGTCGTCATCGTTCGGTATCCGTCGTAGTTAGCAATCAGCTGTGCGCCTTGGCCGTCCTTCAGGCTCTGCACGGTTAGCTTGCCTGCATTCATCGTGCCTTCGATCCCCTTGATCTCCCACTGGATCAGCTCCGCTGGCACCTCACGCTGCTTACCGGAGATCGTCGTAGCAATTACAGGCAACGAATACGTGCCGCCCTCTGCTAGAGCCAGCTTGTCCGCCGCGATCGTAAGACGAGCGAGCTGCTCGCGACCGGCTATTTCGAGCTCTGACGCGTGCTCAGCTTGTCCGTACTTCACTGTAATAGTTGCTGTTCCCGCTCGGCTTGGCGTCAAGATGTTATCCTTCCAGCTGCCCATCTGTCCGGCCACTGTCCACGTCGCGCTCGTGGGCTCTATTTGAGCAGGGTTGTAATATTCATCGTAAGCTTTAAGACCAAGAGCTGCCCGCTCTCCGATGAACAGCAAGCTTGGCGCTTGTATCGATATCCCTTTAATCTGTCCTTGCGGCGCTGTGGAGAATACACCAACAGCATTGACGATCTTGCGCTGCAAGCCCGTCTCGGTACGGTTCACCAGCACAGGCGCGAACTCACCTAGCGGTCTTGCAACCATCTGCGTGGAGCCACCGCCGTCCAGGTTGATCCCCTTCCATACGCCAAGCTGCACCATCAGCTGCTGAAGCTCGGTCATCGTAAGTCCCTTGCTCTCTCCGCTGTAATCCGCCGTAATCAAGTACACCGTCTTCTCATCCTGGGAGTAGCCGATCGCTGTGCGCGAGCGCGTGCAGCATAAGCTGGCCACCTCACGCGAGAATGCGGCAGGCTGTCCCTGATCGACCAGTATCGTATGACCGCCAATCATCATCCTGAACTTGTCCACGGCGTACGTCTTGCTCGGGTCCTCAGCCTTCACCTCATACATCGCCTGCAGCGGCTCACCGACCTTCAGATGCTGCCTAACGAAGTCAGCCGCTAATCCCGAGGCTCGCAGAATATATCCATCAGCCGGTGCGATGCTATCAATAATGCCATCGAGCTCAATCTGCTTAATGATTCCGTTCTGTACGAGCACCTCGGTCGGCACCGTCACACCGTCATTGGAACGGTATACCTGTCCCCATGCATTCGTATACATGAACAATCCGTTAATATGACTGTGCTCACCCGTCGGCTCGAACCAGTAGTACGTCTTATTGATGCCGCCTAGCGGATAGCGGGTGCCATCCTTCGCAAGGATCGCACCCTCGAACACCATCCGATCGATAACCGGCTTATTGCCCCCATCGAGTCCGAACGTGTAGAAGCCTGGCAAGTACGGTGGCGTCGCCATCAGCTGACCATTCGCGATTTGCGGTCCAATCGGCACACCCTCCGCCTTCGTATTATAGAAGTCACCGTTGATGCCCGCTACAGCCTTCGTTTCGACAGCCATCTCGAGTACCGTCTGGTTCTTCGTAAACTGATTATGAGTTCCCGTCATGACGTCTAGCTTCACATGCGGATTAGTCAGATCGACCTCGATGACGTTGACATTCACTTTGGCAGCCTTCTGACTTCGGATCGTGTGCCACTCATAAGCTTTCCGTATAGCTCCCGCTGTCACTGGCTCTTCCTTGATCTTAGTCAGCACCGGTAACGTCGCCTGCTCCTGTGCCGCTGCAGGAAGTCCCGTTGAGATCGTTGATACGAGTATGGCCGCGGCCAGCGCGATGGTCGACAGCCTTCTTCTCATCTCTTGTTGAACGTTCACATGCACAATCGTTGTCTCCTCTCTATTTCCACTCTCCTTCTACTTAGACTCTATTACTTGGTGAAAAGTTACGAGTTTCTCTTGTGAAATAATCGACAACGCAAAAAGACGACCCAATACAAAGTATCGGATCGTCTTGCTTAGACAGATCTTATGGGTAGGAGCTTACAGGCCAGCGTCAGCCTTCAGCTGCTCAGCCTTATCCGTGCGCTCCCAAGGCAGATCGATATCTGTACGGCCAAAGTGACCGTAAGCTGCCGTCTGCTTATAGATTGGACGACGAAGGTCAAGCATCTTGATGATGCCTGCAGGACGAAGATCGAAGTTCTGGCGAACGATCTCTACGAGCTTCTCTTCGCTGACTTTACCTGTTCCGAAAGTATCGACCGCGATCGATACCGGCTTCGCAACGCCAATCGCGTAAGCAAGCTGCACCTCGCACTTCTCTGCAAGGCCAGCCGCGACGATGTTCTTCGCCACGTAACGGGCTGCATAAGCACCGGAACGGTCTACCTTCGTAGGATCCTTACCGGAGAATGCGCCGCCGCCATGACGAGCATAGCCGCCGTACGTATCAACGATGATCTTACGACCCGTCAAGCCTGCATCGCCTTGAGGTCCGCCAATAACGAAGCGACCAGTTGGGTTGATGAAGTACTTCGTATCTGCATCGATCAAGTGTTCTGGAAGCACTGGCTTGATGACATGCTCCTTGATATCCGCTTGAATCTGCTCCAACGTAATTTCTTCAGCATGCTGTGTAGAAATAACGATGGTGTCAATGCGAACCGGCTTGTCGTCCTCGTATTCCACCGTTACCTGTGTCTTGCCGTCTGGACGGAGGTATTCGAGTGTACCGTTCTTACGAACCTCGGACAAGCGGCGGGACAGCTTGTGGGATAGCGAGATCGGAAGCGGCATCAGCTCTGGTGTCTCATTCACCGCGAAGCCGAACATCATCCCTTGGTCACCCGCACCGATCGACTCGATCTGGCTGTCTGTCATCTGACCTTCACGAGCCTCCAGAGCCTGGTCTACACCTTGAGCGATGTCAGGGGACTGCTCATTCAGGGATACCAGCACGGCGCAAGTCGAAGAGTCGAAGCCGAACTTCGCGCGTGTATAACCGATTTCCTTAATCGTCTGACGAGCGATCGATTGAATATCGACGAACTCCGAACGGCTTGTAATTTCACCAATAACAAGTACGAGACCTGTTGCAACCGATACCTCGCACGCTACACGTGCATTCGGATCGTTCGCAAGGAACGCATCAAGAACAGAGTCCGAGATCTGATCGCAAATTTTATCCGGATGCCCCTCTGTAACGGATTCAGATGTGAAGAGACGACGACCTTTAACGATAGACATAAACCATACCTCCTATTGCTTCATATTTCAGAAGCACGCCTGACGACGAGCCTCACTAGCCTTGTGATCTTATCATGACCTTCAATAAGCGCGATAAGTACACATACAAAAAATCAACCTTTTCCAAGTGGAAAAGGTTACTTTACAAGGATGACCTTCTTTTTGTATAATACTGGTTTTGTCGAGTGCTGTCAATAAAACTTGAGCTTGACAAAGAAATTTCATAATAAGTACATGATGGTACATTTAAAGACTAAACAACGTTTCTTCCGCCTTCTGAATGAGCCTCGCCGTGATGATGCCACCAACTACTCCAGCATCTCTAGAAGCGATATGGCCCCAATAATCTTCCTTGATCGACTGCGACGGAATTGTGCCTAGCTCACTTGCAAATTCCACGTTCATACTCGCCACTTGCTTACCCACTGGTAGCCCTAGCTCAGCAGCGATCTCATACTTTAGAACATCCAGCGCTTTACCGCTCTCCGGTACGACCTTCTTATTCGTCTTGGACATAAGGGTAGCCTCCTTCATTCGGATGTAGCTATAGGTTATCCGAACGAAGTAAGGCTACACGTATGAATGAATGGTTGTATGGGTAAAATTATGGTGTACTGGCTTTAGACCCATCAGCATTGTACACGGTGTAGCTTCCACGAACCATCACATAGATGTCCTGCTTGTTCTTCGGGTCAGGCTTAATGCCCCGGCCTTCGCGCGGAACAATGAGCAGGTGGTTGTTCTCTACCGCTTGTCCAGCGGTAATGTCCTTGCCCGTCGTCACGTTGGCAATACCGCTTTCGTCCGAGCTGGTGACGACCGTTTTACCGGTGCGGACAATAATCTCTGTGCCTGAGCCTGCGACGAGTGTTTGGGTCTGGGCGAGCTGGACGATGGTGAGATTTGAAGTGTTGGTAGCGACAGGCTGTGTCGCTGCTGGGGATTCACTTTTCACCTGTTTGCCAAGCGCTTCAGCAATCTTACTGTCGATTTGTAGATCGAAGTAGCTCTTAGTGATGACTGGGTCGTTGATAGTGCCAGGTTGGGTGTCAACTTTATTCGCGGAAGCTAAATCTGTACTTGTGTAGATTACAAGAAATAATACGAACATTAGAATAAATACCCATAGCCTTTTCTTCATGTTACACCTGCTTTCAGTCAATCATCCTAGTTTGGTTCAAGATTTTAAATAAAAAGAAAAAGCCCCTAAGGGCCTTTTCTTTTTAAAAGATTGAAAACTAACGGCTTACTACTACACTTACAGACTTACCGTTAGGTGCAATTGCAGTAATTACGAACTCTTGAACTGTGCTGTCTACATTAGTGATTTGTCCGGTTTTAGCATTAACAGTAACGTTACCGTCATTACCAGGTACATTAACTGTGTAAATCAAACCAAGAGCGAAGCTTGCAGTGTTAATGTCAGCATTCTCATACTTCACACCATACTGGTCAACAACTTTCAATTTAGTATCACCGTCTGTAAAGTACTCATACGCAAAGGTCTTCGCAGCACTATAAGTGTTGCTAGTCTTACCTGCTGTAAGTGCTTCTACTACAATCGGGTCAGCCTTAACTGTAATTTGTTGAGTAAGGTTAACTGTCTCGCCTTTGTTAGTGTACACAACAGCGGATACTGTAGCTGTTCCAGCTTTGTTACCAATTACAAATCCATCTGTTCCAGAAGTAGCAACTTGAAGAACTTGTGGGTCAGAGGCTGTTACAGTCTCAATGAAGTGAGAAGGCAACTTAACAGTGTTACCTGCAGAGTCTTTAGCTACAACTTCAATCTTCTTGTCAAACAAACTGTTACCTGCAGTAAGGGCGTCATAAGTCGCAGCTGCTACGCTCAACTTATCCTTAGCAGCAAACAGATCTCCAACTGTCTTCAAGCTATAAGTCAGCTTAGTATCGGACTTAATTGACTCCATCGAGCGACTTACAGGAGAAGTATACTCTGAGAAGGAGCCACTGTTTACCTTGTTTTCTACTGTAGCTTTAACAGTCACTTTTCCAACTTGACTGGCTGTTGTTGTCAGATCAAAGCCTTTGTTAAATTCATCAAACTTGCTGAAAGGGAAAATGTAAGTTGTTGTAGTGCCACTTGTAGTCGAAGTTACAACATCAGCATCTGTAGCACCATCCGAAACTACACCTTTCATAGTAGCACTTGTACCAGAACCAGTGTTTGTTACTTCAACTTTAACCCGATATTCAGAAACTTGACCGTTAGCACTAGTAATTGTTCTAGCAATATCTTTCAAATCTTTACCATACTGATCTTTAAGCTGGAATTCAATCTTGTCACTTGCTCCAAGAATTGCTTTTTCAGCAGGTGTAGTTTTCACACTAATCGATTGCGGAATGCGTGCAGGCTGAACTGGGATGCTCACATTAACAAACGTGTTTGTTTGCGACTGATCAATTTGTCCAGAAAGGAACACTTGGCTGTTAGGTGTGTTAGTTGCAGTAAACGTCAACTTAACTTTACCCTTGTCTGCACCTGTCTTAATAACTTCGGCAGTTCCGTTAGTTACTGTGAATTTCAGTCTGCTCGCATCGTCCGCAACTTCTTGTGCGGTCAGCTTGTTACCGTTAGCGTCAAAAGCGTTCAGAGGAACTTTCACTTCTGTGTCACTCGCCGCAAGTGTAACTCCCGAGATATCAAACTCAAGCTTAGTTGCCAGGTTGCTTGCGCCTACGCTAAAGTTTGCAGTTGCGGAGGATGTGCCGCCATAAATATTAACTGTGTACTCAGCGCTCTTATCCATCTTGGAAGTCAACTTAATCTTAATTCTTGCGTTGTCGTTATCATCAAACATGTCAGCCGTCGACAAAGTGGAGTTTTGACCTGTCTTCACAACTTCCAAGTTTTTCTCATATGGAGTAATCACCGGGTTAATATTGCTGATAGCAATTTCAGGTTCTGCACCTTCAAACTGCTTTCTTACAATTTCGTTTCCATACTGGTCATAAAGATTCAAGGCAATAGAGACAGTTTCATCGGCGCTCGCAAGACTCTTGCCGTTGTTCGAGTAAGACACTTTACCAGCTTCAATCTTGCTCAAAATTGCTACTGTGCCAACTTTAAAGTTCTTAGAAACAGTTACATTTGTGCTGTTCATGTACACTGTTACAGGAACCATACCGGAACCTTGGTTTGTTCCACCAGCATTCTTGATATCAGCTGTAATCAAGAATGTGCCATCTTCAAGCTTCTTGAAAATTGTTGGACTCTTACCGGAAACCAACGCTGTAAAATGGCTTGTTCCAAGTGATGTAGCCTCTCCGTATTGGTTAGCCGCTTTTACTCTGAAAGATGCGTTTGTGCTGTATGCAATTGTGTCGTTTGCATTTACAAAGTCAATTTTCGAAACTTTTTCATCTTCAGCTGTAAATGTAGCTGTAGTTTTTGCACCTTCCGTAAGACCAGTCACAGAAACGGTATACTCACCTGCATTGATTTTAGTAGCAGTCGTAAGAACTACGCTCTTCTTGTCCTCAGACCACTCTGTTTTGTCAACCGTTACAGCAACCGAACCTTTCTTCACTGTAAGTTCAGCTTTTTCAACTGCTTTGTTGAAAGTTGCCGTTACTTTGTAAACACCAGTTGCTTCAGCTTTCTCAAGGGAAACTGCACCAGCTGGCACGTATTGCTTCTCAGCAGCTGCGGAGCTCAGTACGAGCAGGTCGCGAGTTGCTGCAGTTGTGCCGCCGAACTTGCCGTCTTCACCGTTCTTCAGAAGGCCCTTCTCGACTGCTACTGCTACATAGCCTTTAGCCCAAGTCGATACAGTTGTATCTGTTACGCCTGCGCTTGCTTTAGCAGCATCTTCCATGCCAAGACCGCGAACCAAGAATGCAGCAAGCTGCTCTTTCGTTACTTCGTCAGCTGGGCTGAATGTTGTAGCGGAAGTACCGTCAGTGATACCGGCTTTCTTAACAGCCTCGATGTAAGCAAGCGCATAGCCGTTAGCTGGATCTTCAGCTTTAACGTCTGCGAAGCTGGAAGTTTTCAGGGAAGCATCAACCTCAAGGTCAAAGATCAGTGCTGCAACTTTTGCGAATTGTGCACGGTTCATTTTGTCCTTCAAGCCGAAAGTCTTATCGGAAACTCCGTTGAACACGCCAGCAGAGATCATATCGTCAAAAATTGCTTTTTGCTCTGCGCTCAGGTCTTTCAGATCGTCGAAGTCTGCGGATGTTTTCTTTGCTTCTTCAGCACCGAATGCAACGGACGAAAACATCGAGAACGCCATAGCCAGGGACAAAATTGCGGATAAACTTTTTTTCATAACCTTTTTTTCTCCTCCTCGAATATCTTTCGGGTTTTTAGTAGTTTCTTTATTAGACTTGCTAGTATTCATATAAGAGCTCGAATCCCCCATTAGCCGATTCACCCCCTTCCCAGAGTTGAGCGTGATTAACTTTAGCTTAGTTAAGTCTGCGATGTATAAATCGCAGAAACTAGTAAACAATAATCCGGTGAGCCTACCGACTCGCATGCCATTTAACATTATAACTGACATGCTAGCAAAGGTAAAGAGCAACTTTTGTAAAAACTATCCAAAGCTTTGCTCGTTTAACCTCTTGCCTTGCTGTTTCGTAGTATTAAACGCAAGGCGTTTCGAAAAGTTGCGCTCTTTGAGAAAAAGTTTTTAATTATTTTTCTCAAAGCTTCAATCTCTTACTTTCTCTCGTAAGCGCCGGCTTGCTTCGTCTTTCAGTTCGCGTCGCTCGCTTACGAAACTTAGTATACCTCGCGTATATCAGTTTCGTCATCCATAAGTATTTTCCATATGCAATACTAGTTGATATATGATTCATATACACCATCGTGAGCACATCGAGCCAGACTGCCTACAAGCAAAGAGGCTATTCCACGTCCGCGGCAAGCGCGAGCAGGAATAGCCTCTATTACGATAAGCTTAACTTACTTCGGGAACTTGTTCTGCTGCTGCAGGACGCGATACGCGATCGTAGCTGCCTGCGCACGGGTAATATTCGAATTCGGATCGAATCGAACCGTCTGCTTATTTTGACCCTCAAGCAGATCATTCGGGATACCGTCCATCAGCTTCGCCTTAGCGACCGCCTCAATAGCAGGCACGAACTCCGGATCGGTCATCGTGATACCGTCCGTGAATTGCTTCTGCAGCGAATCAGATGCTTTCTTGTAATCCGTCAGCATCTTGAGGTTCGCCGCACGCGCGATAATAAGCGCCGCCTGTGCACGCGTAAGCGATTGATCATGTCCGAATAGATTGCCTGCTTGACCACGAATAATACCGGCTCTGGCCGCCGCCTCGATATGCTTGAAGTCATACAAGCCGAAGCCGCTTCGCAGGTCGCTTCCTCGCGGCACATCGATGAACATACCATTGTACGTACGATCCCCTGAGTCTACACGTGTGTCGCGATTCTCAAGCGGTAGATCGAAGATGTTGACGATCATCTGTACGAATTCGCCGCGAGTAATGAACTCATCCGGCAGGAAGCGGTTAGGCTCGGTGTCCTTGCTCCGCATAATACCCTTCGAATACAGAGCTTCAATATACTGCTTAGCCCAGTGCTTGTTCGTAGCTGTATCCAGATCGCCGAAGCCATTATCCATGTACATGACCTGGAAGTAGCCGAACGAATCGACAGGGACAGTTATCGTGTTATTTTTCGTATCGATAACACCGCCAATGTTACGCCACTCGCCATTCGGCCTCGAAGGTGTCAAGCTACCATTGAGGTTATCGAATACGTTGTACTGGAACACCGTTAAGTATCTCCACGCATCGTTACGAATGACAGGATCATACTTCAAGGTCAGTTCACCCGGCTTACTCGGAACGACCAAGTAGTTAATATCACGGTTCTGGAACTGTCCGACGCTAGACACGATATCCGAAGGCTCGGTAGGCAATCGACCGCCACCCTTCGTTAACGCTTGCGTATACAGTACCTCTTTGTCCGGATGAGAGTCCGGAATATTCTCAATCGTTCCAGCATCGATCCAGTACCGCTTACTCGCAGGACGGAAGCGTCCTGTCGTCTCGTTCAAGAAGTCCTTGAAGGCTGGCGTCTCCGTCTTCTCGACTCGACCATCCACGGTGCTCGCTATAGCGAACAGCAGGCTGCGCTCAGCCGTAATGAACTTCTCATTGCGGTCATAGCGGATCAGCTTCGTATCCTTCGGGAACGATAAATTAATCTCTCCATCGAACACCTTGAAGGAGCTGCCCATCTTCTTCTTATGCTGCAAGCCATCCATCGCTACGTTCGTATTATTCAGTACGATCGAGCCCGCCTGCTGGTTATCTCCGCGAACGACAGTGAACTTAATCTCATTCTTGCCGTTCTTCAGATCCATCACATCGAAGCGAAACAGTCCCGGATGCGCCTTCTGCTCCATCGCCTCTTCCTTGCCCACGAGTACCTTCGTCGCTCTCTCAGCATAGATCATCAGCGTCATGTAGTTCTTATTAATGTTCAGCTGTGTCTTGCCGTCCGAGTTCTTAATGAGAATGAGATCCTCGAACCCACTTGTATTATTAATCAATAGCGGGTCGATAATACGGTAAGGCTGCGGCTCACGCTTGACCCGAATTTGCTGGCGAATCTCAGAGCCCGACTGCGCCTTCACTCGCAGGTTAAAAATAAACTCACCGTACGTATCGGACGGGAACGTATAATCGGTTACCCTCACCTGATCGTACGAAGGGTCACCATTCGCAGGATTGATCTGCGTAATGACACTCGTAATGTTGGTCTCCGTCGACTTACCCGGCAGCTGTACCGTGACATCGACCGTCGCGTTATGCGTCGTCGCTCCGTTCAGCACTCGACCGAGCAGGTTGATCTGGGTCGCCGTCGTAATATAACCTGTTGCATTTTTGACGAAGCGAGGATCGCTTACGTTGTAATCCAGGTCGAAGTGCGTAATCGTCGGTCCTGTATCTGCGATGATGTAGAATTCATAATTGAACGTCACTTCCTGATTATTCACCTTCACCTTGAAGGAGAGCTGCTTCTTACCATCTCGATCCAGAATCCCTCTTGTTCCCGATGGGTCCGTTGGGTCAGGAATATTGAAGGCAGCGCCCTCTACCCGGAACTTCTCCGGATCTGTTGGATCAAAGGTTAGCACAATCGGCTGACCGTTCAACGTTGCTTCCATCGTCGCGGATGCCTTATTGATAATACGTCCCGACATACAGATCTGTGTGCTACCGCAGCGCAGACGGTCCTTACCCGTGATCACCATACCGTTGTACACGTTATCGAGCAGCAGCAACGGCGCCGAAGCGATCTGCAGGTTGTAGGTCTTAATAGAAGCATACTGCGGGCTCGTACAGTCTGTATCCGCACAAGGTATGACCTCGAGCGTCGCGCCGCCATCCGGCAGCCCTTGAAGTACAATATCCGCCTCACCCGTATGCGTCGTCGGCACCGGATTCAAGATCGTAACCGGGTATACGCCGCCTGTATTCGGCGTTGACGTATCCTGGTCGTTGTACAGCTGACCGTTGATCCTCACCATAACAGCCTGTGAGTTATCCGTCATGACCTTCAGCCTGGCCGGGAACCTTGTAATCTGCGTGAAGCCGTTCGGCTTATTCAGCGCAACGGTCTTCGACCCGTCTACATACAGCTGCACATCGGAGTAGATGTACGGCTGATCCTTATCGACGAAGTCGAAGAAGAATTGCCGCTTAATCGTAGGCAGACGGTTGTCAATATCGGTGTACTGAATCTCAAAGATCTGATTCGCACTGCCTGTCGCGATCGGCAGCTGGATGCTCATGTCATGCACGGCGAACATATTCAACGCATCTGGAGTTACGCTGTAGAAGGTTTTATTCGCATTCCCTCCGTTGTTGAGCTGTCCACCATTGGCAGAGCCAAGATTCGTGAACGTATTATCCCAGAAGCTGTAACGAACCGTGTATTTACTCGCACTGCCCATAATGTACAGGTCTGCATAATCGTACTGATCGTACACGGTGCCCGTTACGGTCGATTTGAGCTTCAACCTGAGGTCCACATCATTCACGGTGTTCGTCTCAATCGTTGGACGATCGATAATATGAAGCGATGGATTCTTTCTCGTAGGCTCCGGGTCCGGATTCGGCTCACTGAAGCCCAGCTGATCAATCATCACGTCATAAGGGAACGACCTGCCGTTATCGTACAGAAATCTGCGCGTCAACGAGTACGTATGATTGCCTTGTGTCGACACGAACGTCAGTTCGTTATTACCAGGCTCAAGCACCATATCGCTGATTCGGCCTGTGTTGAAATAGAACGTGAAGCGGTTACGCGAAAAGCTTGCCGGATAATACGCCGTACCGTTCAAGTACATCGTAATCGCGTCAGCGTTAATCGCCGTACCCGTAATCGCCTCAAGCGTTCCCGATCTACTCACAACTCCGTTATCCAGAATCTGCTGATCGTTCAGCTTCAAGTCACTGATCGACATCGCCGCGGAGAAGTTCGCCCAGCCCGGCACCGACGTATAACCGAATGCATCATGCTTCAGCTCGATCTTGTTCAAGCCTTGGGATAGGAGCACGTTATTGAAAGTAATCTCACTGCCTACCTGTGTCGGCTTAATCGTCTTGTCTTCCGTTACCTTCAACGTCGTCGTGTTCGTAATGCGCATATAGATCCCTTGTACCTGGCTATCCGGGATGCCGGCAATGTTAGCCGTGATCGAAACCGGATTCGTCGTGAAGGTGTCCACCGTATCGGTGCTGCTCGGCGCATCCACGTTCGGGGCAACCGTCGGTGATACGTTGTTCAAGTTCGAGATCGTAATGGATACGGCCGCCGCATCGGTAATGGGCGTCCACAGTGTCAGCAGCATCGCGATGATGAGTAATGCGGATGTCGCACGGTTGACCATACGTTTCAAGATCATACTCCTCCTTGCTGTTATTTAGGTTTTGTGTCTTGTGTCCTACTCCTTATTCCGGTTACGCACATAGCTGACTTACAGGCTGCTTGTAACCCTCCTCCCCAGAGCTTTCTACCTATTTAGACACAAAAGCTATTCAAAAAGTTTCATATACTTCCTATATCGGTCGAGGCTGCTAAAAAGATTAGAAATATCAAGCATCTTATTGAACGCAAAAAAATCCCAAAGCCGCGGGGCTGAGGGATTCGTGATACCGATAGCACGTTAATTATTGCGTGATTTCGCGTTCGTCTGAACCGTCTTCATCCGAACCTTATGAATGAATTGCAGCACCGGCTTCTTCGTCTTGCTGATGATGCCGATCGTTTCGGCGCCCAGCACCATAATGCAGAGCAGGATCGTGATTAGCACGAAGGCCGCCCACAGCGAGTCCTGCTGAGACAGGAACGATAGGAACACGGCTGATGTTCCGAACAACGCGGCTATACCATAGATAATCAGAACAGTGGTTCGATGGCTGAAGCCCATTTGCAACAGACAGTGATGCAGATGACTCTTATCCGCGACCGAGATCGGCAGATTGTTCACCCAGCGGCGCATGATCGCGAAGAACGTATCAGACAACGGCACACCAAGAATCATGATCGGCACAAGGAGCGATACGAGTGTCGCCTGCTTGAAGCCGAGTATCGACAAGGAGGCGAGTGTGAAGCCGAGGAACAACGCCCCGGAGTCGCCCATGAATATCTTAGCAGGGTGGAAGTTATAGAATAAAAATCCTCCGATACTGCCGAGCAGTATCGCGCATAGCAGCACAACCGTTACGTTCCCCATCAGCAGCGCGAGCACCAGCATCGTGCAGGTCGCAATACCGGATACGCCAGCTGACAAGCCGTCAAGACCGTCGATCAGGTTAATCGCATTGGTGACACCGACAATCCAGAAGATCGTAAGCGGCACCGCAAGCCACTCCAGCGATACGACACCTTCGCCGAACGGTACGTTGACCAGATCAATGACGACGCCCGAGTAGACAACGACGCTCGCAGCTGCAACTTGTCCCAGCAGCTTCAGCTTCGGCGACAAGTCGAAACGGTCGTCCAGCGCGCCGATCAGCACGACGATGGCTCCTCCGACCAGTAGGCCGAACACAACATCGGCTTTCAACGCATTCATAGCCGGCGATACGACGAAGTAGGCGGCCACGAAGGCGAAGAAGATCGCGAGTCCCCCTAACCGCGGCATGATGCGGCTATGTACTTTGCGATGATTCGGCGCATCGACTGCGCCCACCCAAAAGGCAAAACGCTTAACCAGAGGCGTCATAAGCAGCGCGATAATTAAAGCCACAGCAAAACCGATGAAATATAAGCCATACATGTGTGTAGTCACAACCCCTTTTTTCTATGAAGAACCGCTAAACAATCACATTATACTCCCGAGCACGCATAAACTCCATGCCCATTTCACGTGGATTTAGGCGATTTTCAGGTTGTTTTCATAGCTTTTCAAGGTTTCTGCACAGTTTCCTTCTCACGGATCACTTTCACAGCGAATTTCGGCAAATCCAGCATTCTCTTATACCGCCAAGGCTCCTGAATGAGACGATACAGCCATTCTGCCCGCAGCTTCTGGAACAGAACCGGGGCTCGCTTCAGCTTGCCCGACAATACGTCGAAGCTCCCGCCGACACCCATCATAATCGGTACGCCGAGCTGTTCCTTGTACTTCGCAATCCACGGCTCCTGTGTCGCGGCCGATCGCCCGACGAGCAGAATGTGCGGCTTCGCCTCGCGGATCGCTTCGATCACCTCCGCGTCCTGTGCTTCACCGAAGTAGCCGTCCCGGTGTCCTACTAGCTGCAGCGCCGGATATTGCTCCTTCAGCTTCTCAGCCGCCGCCGTAATAATCTCCTGCGAGGCGCCGACCATGTAGACACGCCAGCCCTTGACCTCACCGAGCCTCATCAGCTCGTGAAGAAGATCGAAGCCAGCCACGCGCTCGGCTACCGGATTGCCGACATAGCTTGCCGCCCATACGACACCCGTCCCGTCCGGCACGATCAGCTCCGCCTTCTTCATCATCGTCATGTACGACGGATCATTCAGCGCCGCCATGACCATGATCGGGTTCGCGGTGATGATCTGATGCGGCTTGCTGCCCGAATCGATCACATGCTCCAGATACGATACGGTCTGCTTCATGCTCATCTTCGAGATGGGCACTCCGAATATGGATACAGTCGACACTTGCACTAGCTTCCACGTCCTTCTGTAAAAAATGCGGCGATCCGCTCAGCCGGACGCTGCGCTTCTTGCTTGAGACGTACGATCGCCTGTCTCTTCTCTTCCTGCCAAATATTAGACGAAGCAAGCAGCCTTAAAGTTTCATGTGCCAGCGATGCTCCATCCGGCTCCTTCGTGCTAGAAGCCGCCTTCATGCCTAGCCGATTCAAGAACTGATCGATCTTCGGGTCATAGGACAGCCCGACCATCGGCACGTATTGACCGGCAGCGTAGATGAGGGAGTGAAGCCTCATGCCTAGCAGCACCTGACACCCGGCCACCTCCGCCAGCATATCCTGCGGATGTGTCACTTGACGGGCGAACGACAGCCGATGGGAATAGGCTTCCCCCAATCGGTCTGCTACATACTGAGACGCCCGCTCGTCAGACGGCAGGTGGAACGGCAGCATCCGAATGTGCGCATCGCTATGCTCCAGCACGTGCTGGAGCGCAGACGCCACAGCATCAAGCTCCGCACGGTCGTCTCTCCAGAATCTGACGGATACGCCGATAACAGCATTCGCGGGGACACTATCAGTTTGTGTCGGTGCGTCCGACGAGCTGGCGCGCAGCGGCATGCCCATGACCGGATCAGGGACAACGGCCACCGTAGCAGCTGGTACCCCCATGCGCTCAAGCAACGAACGCGACTCCTCGTCTCTCACCATCACGGCCTGACAGCGGCGGAACGTCCCTCCGATGAACGGATAGAACAGCTTACGGTGCACCGGTCCGATCCCTTGCGAATAGATGAAGGTCGGCTTCCCGAGCCATTGAGCCAGCTTAATGACGGCCAGATAGTAGGGAATCGTCTTCGCACTCGTCTCATCCTGCAGCAGACTGCCGCCGCCGCTAATGAGCCCGTCTGCTCCCCTCAGAGCAGACAACACGTCTCGCGGACGCATGCGATGAACGGACTCTACGCCATACATGGCTGACGTACCTGCCGGATTAGCAGAAAGAACGACAGGTACGAGTCGTACCCCCTGCCGTTCTCCCTGCTCCGCCAGCGCCAGCAATATCGATTGAAGCACAGCCTCATCGCCGCTGTTGTTATAGCCGTAATAGCCTGATATTACGATTCGTTTACTCGCGGTGCCCAACGGTGCCAACTCCTTCTGACAATCTCCCAAGCTACGATAAGCACGAGGCCGATCGCGATGCCGAATGCTAAGCCGTACACAACGCGTATCGACGAAATGACAAGCGGCGTATGCAAATGCGCGAACGTATCGACGACCGACGCCTGTCCGATGACACCTGTCAGCATCAGAAGCAATGCACTCCGATACCTGTAGCTCAGATAAGCGCCGAGAATGAACAGCGGATGCGAGATGAGAAACTCTTTCGTCCGCGGGCGCACGCCAAGCGTATTCTCGAGGAACGAGCGGAACATGAGCTCGAACGTCGAGGCTTGTCCGTCATTGCCCGTACGGGACAAGTAGTAGAAGCCTGCTGCGGCAATAACGGCCGCCGTCACGACCCACAGAATGCTGATATTCCGATTCAGCATTGCTCTGGCCTGTGCGAGACGCTCGCCGTAGGAGAGCGGCGCAAGGAAGAACAGCCAGTAGATCAGGACGAGCACGATTGGAGCCAAGTGCAGCACACTCACTCCTCGGAACTGCTCGAGCACGAGCGAGTATGTGATCTGATTCAGCAATCCGACGATGAACAGAATACCTGCTGCCGAGACGAGCGTCGTGCGCAGCAAGAGTCCGAGCGCGAAGCCGAGCGGCGTGCCACTCGGCTGCTCTCGCTTGCGCCGCGCAGCTTGTAGCGCCAGCATAACAGCTATCGTCGGCGCACACGTTCCGGCAGCTAGCGCGAGCGCTTGGGCGAACAAGCTAGAGCTGAGCACGTACAGCCCCGCGCTGCCAGCCATACCGAGCAGGAACAGCACTAGCGCGAGCTCCGGCGCGAACATGGCAACGGTCAGCGCGACGAGCGCTATCGCGCCGACCCATACGAGCAGCTTGACGATCGGCTGCCAGCTCGAGTACACAAGCTGGAAGCTGTTCGCCGTGCCGATCGTGTAGCCCGCCTTCTCGATGCGCGGAATAGCACTGTCTGCACCGATGCCGTCGAGCGCCGTGTACATCGCCTCAAGCGGATTGACGACCTTGCCT
The DNA here is from genome assembly GCF_027923405.1 of Paenibacillus sp. YYML68. Taxonomy (NCBI): domain Bacteria; kingdom Bacillati; phylum Bacillota; class Bacilli; order Caryophanales; family Paenibacillaceae; genus Paenibacillus; species Paenibacillus sp. YYML68. Next base: position 160,332 of record NZ_BQYI01000001.1, read on the forward strand.
TGGTCTGCACTCTTCACCGCACGCGCATTCAGCAAGATCATGCGAATGTTGCGGTCCTTGACCGCCAGCACGAGCCGGTCCGCAGCGCCTTGAATACGGCCCTTCATCTCTTCAGCTGGAATGTTCTCTGTCAGCTTCGTCGAATCGCCCTCTGTGAACGAATGGAGTCGTACGACACGATGGTGTATGCGACTCGCCAGACCGTTGAAGCCCTTCTGCGGTGTCTTCTGCAGCTCGATGGCGGCCAGTCCAAGCTGATGCTTGTTCATGAGCTCGCCCATCTTGCTGAGGTTGTCCGTATCCGGAGCATAGTCGAAGCCCGGTACTGCATCCCCGTCGACGATCACCCACTTGACGCCCAGCTTGCGAAGCTCGGCGAACAGCTTGTCCGTCGGATTCGTCTGGAACGGACGGCGATTGGACATCCGCACGACGATGGAGAAGCCTTGCTCCTTAAGCTCACGCATGACGGAAAGGTCAGGCTCCATCGTCAGAAGCAGCGCCTCGTCCATAGCGAGCTCGATGACGAGGCCGCTCTTCCCTTGGTAGCTCCACGGACGAGTCTTCACACCGCTTAGCGTGAAGGCGTCTGTAATCAGTGGCAGCAGCTGTTGCTCAGCGTTACGGTCGGCGAACAGCACGTACGTGTAATTTTCACCCGGAGCAGGCACCGTCTGCATGAGGAGGGCAGCCTCCTTCGCGCTATACACCTCCACGCGTCTTGTCAGCTTCAGCTCATTCAGCGTCGCCTCATAGACAGCCAAGGAATTCACTCCATGCTGCTTCAGCTCACTCAGCTGCTGTTTGACGAAGCCTTGCGGGTCAGGCTGCAGATCGGAGATCTCCAGAAGATCGCGGTAATCGAACACTAGATCGACCTTACGTCCGGAATCTTGCTCCGTCTGATGACGCTCATAGGCAATAGGGAGGGCGGCTACCATCCCGAGGATGACGAGCCACCACAGTCCCTTCAACGCTATTCGGTTCCACCGTACATATACGTCTTTCACGAATAGTCAGCTCCAATATTAACGGAATTCATCGACGCGGGCCATGACCTGCGAAGCCAGCTTCTCGAGAGACGAGGAAGCCGCTTCCGCAGATGCACCGCGTACGGCGAAGTACACTTTGATTTTCGGCTCCGTGCCGGACGGACGAAGGCAGAACCACGAGTCATCCTCCAGCGTGAACTTGAGCACGTTCTCTACAGGCAGTCCATACAGACCCTGCTGGAAATCTTCCAGCTTCGCAATCTTCAGACCGTTCAGCTCAGCAGGCGGCTGTGTGCGCCAGTCGTGCATGATCGCCTGAATTTGCTCCACGCCGTCCTTGCCCTTAAGCGTACGCGACTCAAGCTTCTCGAGGAAGTAGCCATGCTTCGCGTACAGCTCCTGCAGCACGTCGTACAGCGTCTTGCCCTGACTCTTGTAGTAAGCTGCCGCTTCGCAGATCAGCATGGATGCAATAACAGCATCCTTATCACGCGCGTACGTACCCGCTAGGTAGCCATAGCTCTCCTCGTAGCCGAACAGGAACTGCGCCTCGCCCGTGCGCTCGAATTGCGTCATTTTCTCCCCGATATACTTGAAGCCCGTCAGCGTGTTCAGCACCTTCGCACCGTATGCCTCGGCAACGGCCGCTCCCATCTCGCTCGTCACGATCGTCTTCACGACAACGCCGTTCGCTGGCAGCTCGCCTCTTTGCTGCAGATTGCTCAGCAAGTAATCGACCATGAGCGCACCGGACTGATTACCGCTCAGCACGACGTACTCGCCCTGCGGGTTCTTCACGACAGCACCCATTCGGTCGCAATCCGGGTCCGTCCCGATGATGAGGTCGGCGCCAAGACGCTTCGCCTCCTCGATGGCGAGCGTGAACGCCTCGCGCTCCTCCGGATTCGGCGACTTCACCGTCGAGAAGTTCGCATCCGGCAGCTCCTGCTCGGCCACCACGTGAACGTGCGTGAAGCCGATCGCCGCCAGCGCCGCGCGCACCGACAGGTTGCCTGCTCCGTGAAGCGGCGTGAAGACGATGCGGAAGTCATCGCTCATCTTGCCGACGAGCTCGCGGTTGAGACTAACCGACGCTACCGCCTCAATGTAGGCGTCATCCACCGCTTGACCGATCCACTCCAGCAGCCCTTGTGCCTCTGCATCGGCTCTGGACAGCCGCTTGACGTCGCTGAACGACTGAATACCGCGAATCTCTGCGATCACCTGCTCGGCTTGATCCGGCACGAGCTGGCCGCCGTCCGTTCCATACACCTTGTAGCCGTTATACTCAGGCGGGTTATGGCTTGCTGTAATGACGATGCCTGCAGTAGCCTGCAGATGACGAACGGCGAACGAGAGCTCCGGCGTTGTGCGCAGCGATTCGAACACGTAAGCTTTAATTCCGTTGCCGGCCAGCACCTTCGCTGATTCGAGCGCGAATTCAGGCGATTGGTTACGCGAATCGTAAGCGATCACGACGGATGGTGCAGACGCGCCCTGCTTCAGCACGAATTGAGCGAGACCTTGCGTCGCGCGCGCTACGGTGTACGCGTTCATCCGATTCGTACCTGCGCCGATTACACCGCGAAGTCCACCTGTGCCGAATTCGAGGTCACGATAGAAGCGGTCCTCAATCTCCTTCTCATCTGCAGCGATGGAACGAAGCTCATTCTTAGTGGCCTCATCAATGGCCGGATCGTTTAACCATAGCTCCATTTGCTCTTGAACACGTGTTTGAGTACTCATGCTCCATCTCCTCTGCCCGTTTGGTTTATTGGCTATGTATGTAAAGTATGATCGGTATCGTGTTAAGGATTGATTAAGGCGAACATAACTTCGCCCTCGGCAACGACCGCATCCTTCACCTTCGCTGTCGCTTGTCCTTTGCCGATGGAGCCCTTGGACCTCGTAATGACGACCTCGAGAATAAGCGTATCGCCCGGCTTCACCTGCTGGCGAAAGCGGAAGTCGTTAATGCCTGCGAGCAGCCCGATCTTCCCTTCGTTGCCGCCGCTCTTGAGCAGCGCAACCGCGCCGACCTGAGCGAGCGCCTCTGTAATGAGTACGCCAGGCATGACTGGATAACCGGGGAAGTGACCCTGGAAGAACGGCTCGTTAATCGTTACATTTTTCAACCCGACGGCTCTAACGCCCGGCTCCACTTCAAGAATCTTATCCACGAGTAGAAACGGGTATCGGTGAGGAATAATCTGTTGCACTTCAGTTACGTCTAGCATCTTATGTCTCCTCCATGTTCGGTATTTCCAACATTCTGGCTCTTGATGTAATAAAAAATGGAGCTTCGACTCACACTATTGATGTCCCCCTTCACGATCTGCAGTAGTGAAGGTTGATATAAGGGAGCTTACATGGGGCTTCATCGCAGACTCGCGGCGAAGCTTCAGATAAGCTCTTTTTCCACTTATACATATTAGATATGCCGCCAGTTCAAGCCTTCTCTCGTCGGTTCAGCACGTTGAACTGCACGATGTAGAGCAGCGTCGCCGCGACTGAAATGCCGATCACGAGCCACAAGTACACGTGCGCATACGGCAGCTCGAACACGAGCAGCAGGATGGCGATGTAATACAGCACCGTCGTCAGCTTGCCCAGAGAGTTGGCCGGTACGGTCCGCAAGCCCCGGAAGTGAAAGATCGCCGAGCCGACAATCATCCCCGCATCACGCAAAAAAATAGCCGCCGCCGCCAGCCATGAGATGCGGTCCGACCATACGAGCAGCAAGATAACCGTAATCATCATCAGCTTATCTGCCAGCGGGTCCAGCATGCTGCCTAGCTGGGTCACCTGCTTGTTCCTTCTAGCTATATGGCCGTCTAGAATGTCCGTTAGGCCTGCTGCGAGCAGAACGAAGAAGGCGCTCTTCACATGTCCAGCCTGAAACACGATGATGTAAACGGGAATGAGCAGTAAACGAGCTATCGTTAACAGATTAGGCACATTCCACATGCCCCAAGTCCCCCTTAATCCGTACGACGAGCATCGAGCGTGCTGGTGCGTGCCTTGCCCCGGTGCTCCATCTCGGTCCCGTCCATACATTATACCTATTATAGGAAAAAAATAAAACTCCCTTCTCGGGAGTCTCAGTTGAACCGAACACGCTTCTAAGTATTGGAAAAAATCAAGTCGTAAATGTGCCGCCACGTCGACAATTCGAAAGCCTCGCTCGCCGGGCGATTACCGATGTACACATACCCGATCATGAGGCCAGCGAGCAACGCGCCTGCACACACGATTGGTATCCAGGTCCACTTCACAATGGCGAGCAAGACCTTCAGCCACTGCGTATCGGTAGCCTGTGCCGTCTTACGTTTATCACTCAAGTGCCAGTTCCCTCACTTCACCTATGACCGTTACGTACCGCGTAAATTGTAGGCCATATTCATCATTTGATCGGAGGACGAGATCGCTCGAGCGTTAAGCTGGTAAGCACGCTGAATCGTCATCAGCTCGGACATCTCGTCTGTCAGGCTTACATTCGACTGCTCGAGGAAGCCCTGACGTACCGTAATTGGATCTACGTTATTATTATCAGCCGTAACGGTTTGTAAAATCTCTTCACGCTGCTCCGGCGTAATGCCATCTCTCAAAGCGTACATATTATCGCCGATCTGCTGCAGCTGCTGCGGTCGAATGACACGCACGAGCTTCAGCTGGCCGATCTCAATCGGAGGCGCTGTCTTGTCTGCTTCGTTATACGCGACGACCTGCCCGTTCGCATGCACCGTAATGCGGTGATTGACCGGCACCCGAATCGGTGCATCGTCCTCGCCGACGATGTAGTGTCCATCCTTGGTCGTCAAGTACCCGTCCGGATCGCCTGGATCAACCGATGGTGAAATATCGAACGCGCCGTTGCGCGTCCAGCGTGTCGATTGCACCGGCTCATTGTTCGCATCGAGCGTAACCGCTGCGACCTCGAACAAGCCGTTGCCCTCGACGGCAAAATCAAGCGGATTGTTCGTCAGCTCAAGCGACCCCTGCGCCATGTTCACCTGCGCCTCAACGAGCTTGCTGCCCCACCCTTGGTTGTATCCAAGCGGCGTCATACGGCCTGTCCGATCGAAGCCGCTCGGCTGCTGCTTCACGCTCGTCAGAACGTCCTGGAAGGAAGCCTCCTTGCGCTTGTAGCCGGTGGTGCTGACATTGGCAATGTTGTTCGCGATCAAGTCAAGCTTCTGTTGAATCGACCTCATGCTGACCGCTGAGTTGATCATGGAATTGTTCATCGTCGTCCCTCCCGGTATCCATTGCTTCGAATGCTCAGAGCAAGCCTTCCGGCTGCTCCGTTAGTTAGACACGGCCGATCTCGTTGACGGCCTTCTCCATGCTCTTATCATAATACTGCACCATCTTCTGGTTCGCCTCATACGCACGCAGCGCGGACATCAGGTCGACCATCGACTGGCCCGCATCGACATTGGAGCGCTCCACGTAGCCTTGACGCACCTCAACCTGATCTTCTCCATCAATCTGGCGGAAGCCGCCTGCCTCTGGGTCACCGAGTCGATACAAGCCGTTACCTTCGCGGATGAGCTGATTCGGATCGTCCACACGTGTAATCATCAGCGCCATCGGCTCGCCGTTCGCTCCCTGCAGAGCTTGTCCATCGACGTTAGTGAAAATACCGGCCTTCGTAATACGGAAGTTCGTAATCGGCGTTCGCGTTCCCGGCTCTACGAGCACGATCGGCTGGCCGTCACGCCCGAGTACAGGCTGGCCCTCCGACGTAATGAGCTGGCCGCTCGCATCCAGCGAGAACTTCCCGTTCAACGAATACCTTTCCTCCCCATTCGCGTTCAAGATCGTGAAGAACGCCTGGGGCTGTGCGACACGATCGCCGTTCTCGTCCACATACTTGCCCGAGCTGTCGAACCTCGCGCCCGGCACCTGTATGTTCGAGACGAGCGCGAAGTCGAACGGATTGTTCGTCTCCTGAATATCGCCCTGGGCGTGCAGCGAGACGTTCTCCTCCGCCATGACGCCGGTATGAATACGACCGATAACCGATGAGCCCGGCTCGTCCTTCCCACTGCGAATACGGGAGATGAGCATCTCAGGGAAGGAGCGGTTAATGCCTGTCCCGCCCTTGAAGCCCGGCGTATTGATATTAGACACGTTGTTCGTCACAATATCATGCTTGCGCTGCTGGGCGATCATCCCCGATGCAGCGGTGTATAAGCCTCTTAACATGGAGCTTGACCCCCTAAAATTTGCGCTTCGAAACTTTGTCCAGGTTGTCCAACATGATGCCCGTTCCTTTCACTACGCAATGCATCGGGTCTTCCGCAATCAGTACAGGAACCTTCAGCTCGTCCGCGAGCAGCTGGTCGATGCCGTGCAGCATCGCGCCGCCGCCAGTCAGAATGACTCCGCGGTCTATAATATCGGCCGACAGCTCTGGTGGTGTGCGCTCGAGCACGCTCTTGGCCGCAGCTACGATCGAGGATACCGGCTCCCATAACGCCTCCTGAATTTCCTTGGAATCGATCGTAATGGTGAGCGGCAATCCGCTTACCATATCCCGTCCGCGAATATCCAGCGTCTCCCGTTTGCCGTCTGGGTGTACCGTTCCGATCTTCACCTTAATGTCCTCGCTCGTACGCTCACCGATCAGCAGCTTGTACTTGCTCTTGATATACTTCATGATGGACGAGTCGAACTTGTCCCCTGCAATCTTGATAGAAGAGGAGGTGACGATGTCGCCCATAGACAGCACGGCCACATCCGTCGTCCCTCCACCGATATCGACGACCATATTGCCGCTCGGCTGGTATATATCCATACCCGCACCGATGGCCGCCGCCTTAGGCTCTTCCTCCAAGAACACTTCCCGTGCCCCGCTCCGTTCTGCCGCCTCCCGGATCGCCTTCTGCTCGACGGACGTAATATTCGTCGGAGCGCAGATTAGAATACGAGGATGGCTGTACCACTTCCGGCCGCCGACCTTGGCTATGAAATACTTGAGCATCATCTCCGTAATCTCGAAGTCGGCGATGACGCCTTCCCGCAACGGGCGAATGGCGATAATATTGCCGGGAGTCCGACCCACCATGCGGCGGGCCTCTTCTCCCACGGCCAGCACCCGCTTCGTATCGCTTTCAATCGCGACGACGGACGGCTCATCCAGGACCACGCCCCGACCTTTCACATGAATCAGGACGTTCGCGGTCCCGAGATCTATGCCGATATCCTTGCTTAACATCCAATTAATCCTCCCTAACCAACCGTCCATTCTTCCTGCATCCTAGGCATCCAAGGGTATAGCAGGAAGAGGCATCACGAGTGATATACATTACTTAAGTAATTTCGCCATCAAATTGAAAATTCCTCTTTTTCACGAATGATTTTTCGACAAAACTCGCTTATGGTCTGGCCGGCTCGGGAGAGGGGGAATCGCGTCGGCCGGGCACATGGCGCACAGGGCTGCACGGGACGGCTGTAATCGCAGCAGCATTACTTTACCGTCATGAGCTTCTCTTGATTTTTGGGGCTGCGCGACTTCCGATACTTGATCTTCGTCGCTTCTCCCCCGCGCAGGTGACGGATGGACTTGTGGTATTCGAGAATGTGCTTCACCTGGTTCGCAAGCTCCGGATTAATCTCCGGCAGTCGCTCGGTCAGATCCTTATGCACCGTGCTCTTGGAAACGCCGAACTCCTTCGCGATCGTGCGAACCGTATGCTTGGTTTCCACCAGACACCGGCCGATCTTAATGGTTCGCTCCTTGATGTAATCGTGCACTCCCCTCGCCTCCCTACTCGAGTTAGTTTGGTACATTATATGAGGGGTCTCGGCTTATATTCTTTGTTTCACGGGCGTGACAAGCCTCGGGATGTAAATTATTTTCACAAATATGCAAAAAGAAGTCCTTGAACGAAAAAAAACAGGGAGGCTGCCCTCCCTGTCGCTAAAGCTCTTATTGTTCCACGATGTGCTGCTCCGGGTTGATCGCCGCTCCGCCTTGCCCTTGGCGCAGCTCGAAGTGCAAGTGAATGCCCTGCTCCTTCTCGAGCTCGTTGCGTCCGGCCATCGCGATCACGTCGCCCTTCTTCACCTCAGCGTCCTTCGCTACCTTCACGTCAGTCAAGCTCTGGTAGATCGAGACGAGGCCGTTGCTGTGCGTGACCTCGACCAGGTTGCCTACGAGCGGGTCCTTCTGCACAGCTGTCACTTTACCGCTCATGACCGCTACGACCTCGAACGTCGTGTTATCCGGCTTCGCGAAGTCCATGCCGACATGCGGAGTGAACTCATCGCCGTACTCCACAAGCGCCGCCTGTCTCGCTTCACTGGTCGCCTTACTGTCGAAGAACGGCAGGATGACCTCCAGCTCCGAGCGATCCTTCACCGGCCACTGCATCTGCTCCTGCACCGCCATCGTTGCTACATCCGGACCGTTGACGCTCTCGGTCACCGTCGGACCTTCCGTCAAGTCGGTTTTCAGGGAGCTGTCCGTCTGGAACGTACCCGAGCCCTGATACACCCACATTAACGTTAAGATGATTGCCGCTGCCGCCATGTACGTTGCTGGGAATACCCATTTCTTGCTCAGCAATCTTTTCCACGACGAACCGCCGCCTACTTGTGTCTGTGCTCCCTCGATAGATTTAGGAGCGCCTTCTTTACCTTGCAGATCCTTGTTATGTTCATTCATCTATATCACCTCGCTAACCATTCTTGCCCGATTTGCGAGATTTATACGGGGATTACGAAGCGCGATTAAAAACTTTTTCCCTGCAAAAAAGTAGCCGCCGAGCCATATTCTACTCCAGTATAATAGTGTCGAATAATATCATCTGCCGTCTTGCCCTCACGCGCCATGCCGTTCGCACCCCACTGACTCATGCCGACGCCATGCCCATAGCCGAACGTGGTGAACGTCCACTTGCCCTTCTCATAGCTCCATTGGAACTGGCTGGAGTTCAGCCCTAGCCGCTCGCGGAATTCACGACCCGTGAACGTCTTACCCCCGGCTGTCAGCCGCTTGATCCGGTTCCCCTCGCTAAGCTCGATAATACGAAGTCCCTGCTTCGAGCCTGCGAGCGCTGGCACCGCTGCCGGCAGTGCAAGCTTCTGCTGCAGCTCCTTCGCGGTGAAGCTCACCGTCTCCTTATAGCGGGGGGACAGCTTCGCATCCCATGGACTTGCGACGCTGCGGAGGTACGGAACCTCGACGTTCCAGTAGTCCTCCGAGTTCTCCGTATATCCGTTACTAGTGGAAAAATAACTCGCATCTATCGGCTCGCCCTTGTACGTAATGACCTGGTCCCGCGTACCTTCAACAGCCTTACGAAGCTTAGCCATATACGTCTCGTACTTGTCCGAGCCCCATCGGTTGCGAAGCTCCTCGGGACTCACATACACTTGATGAGCGGTCGTATCTGACACGACGGCGCCCGAAGCCACCTGCGCGTCTTGGCCCGTCCCTCCGCCAATCGCAAGCTTGCGGACAATGTAAGTGCGAGCGGCGAGCGCCTGCGCCTTCAGCGCCTCCAGCTCGAATTCGATCGGCATCTCACCTGCGACAACGCCCAGCACGTATTGTTCAAGCTCGATCCGCTCGATCACCTGACTGCCGCTCCGATGCACAGGTATCTGTACCGACGCACGCTGACTGACTGTAGCATCCGCTTGCACGATGGCCGCGCTGCGATCTTCAGGTGACGTACGGACGAGGGTAAGCGGCACAACGATGATCACAACTAAGAAACCGAGCAGACAACAACCACCCCAACGCAGTCCGCGATGCTGGGCACCGCTTAGCTTGTACCTCGCCATCGCTTCACGCCGCCTCCAGCTGCTATATTCCTGTCTACAGCCCCTATAGCCCTGCACACAGGTAACATCATCATATGAGCTGGAAAAATAGAATAGAACCGTCCGAAAGAGACGATTCTATGAGCAAGAATAGGCAGCGTGAACGCACGAAAGCCTGCTTCTCCGCTAGGGAAAGCAGGCTTTATCCGCTTCTCAATGGCTTGCCACTATAGCAATCATGAGCATCGCAACAGTGCATTAAGCCATGGACGGTGATACCGAGAACAGCGGTAATGGCTCAGGCTGCATTCTCTCCTGCACCGTCTCGGTCTCGACGACCTCGATAGGCAGACGTCGAATATCAGCGCCGAGGCGCATCAGCTTCTCGGTAATGTCCACGTAGCCGCGATCAATATGGTGAATGCCTGTAATCTCGGTATCTCCATCAGCCGCAAGCGCGGCAAGAATGAGAGCAGCGCCAGCGCGCAAGTCCGTTGCGCATACCTTCGCCCCCTTCAGCTTGTGCCCGCCGCTAACGACTGCTGTTCGGCCCTCGACCTTAATTTGGGCATTCATGTTAGCCATCTGCTCCACATGCATGAATCGGTTCTCGAACACCGTTTCCGTTACAAGACTTGTGCCCTCTACCGTCAGCAGCAGCGCCATCATCTGCGACTGCATATCGGTCGGGAAGCCCGGATAAGGCAGCGTCTTCAGATCAATCGGTCGAAGCGGACCGTTCGTATAGACACGCAGTCCGTTCTCATCCTCCTCGATCTGCACGCCCATCTCTTGCATCTTCGAGATGACCGGACGGAGATGGTCGCCGAGCGCCCCTTCAATAAACAGATCACTTTTTGTAATGGCTGCTGCAATCATGTATGTACCCGCTTCAATCCGGTCCGGAATGACGGTATGTACCGCGCCTTGCAGCTGCTCCACGCCGTCGATGCGGATCGTGCCAGTGCCTGCACCGCGGATTCTAGCCCCCATCGCATTCAAGTAATTGGCCAGATCTACAATCTCCGGCTCCTTCGCCGCGTTCTCAATCAGCGTTGTGCCGTCTGCCAAGGCGGCTGCCATCATAATGTTCTCGGTAGCTCCAACGCTCGCGACGTCCAGATACACCTTCGCTCCCTTAAGGCGTCCCTTCACTCTCGCTTCGATATAGCCTTGACCGAGCTCGATCTCCGCGCCCATCGCCTCGAAGCCCTTCAGATGCTGGTCGATCGGTCTTGTACCGATTGCGCAGCCGCCCGGCAGCGCGATGCGCGCCTGGCCCATGCGGGCTAGCAGCGGACCCATGACGAGGAACGAGGCACGCATTTTGCGAACGAGCTCATAGGCTGCCTCGCACGTCTGGATGCGCGTCGCATCGACTCTAATCGTTTCGTGTCTATAGTCAACCTTGGCTCCTAGACTCTCCAGCACTTGATTGATGACCAGCACGTCGTCAAGTGGAGGCGCGTCATGTATCATACTCTCTCCCTTACTGCCTAGAAGAGAGGCTGCGATAATCGGCAGCACGGCATTTTTGGCCCCATGGATACGAACTTTGCCGGAAAGCGGATTGCCGCCGCGGACGATAATTTTGCTCATCTAGATCCCCCTCCGCGTTTCTAATGTAACTTTCACATATCAATTACGATATCATTCGTGACTCGATCCGGTTTTAATACGGTTGTACTATCCATTGTTGACAACAATCTACCGGGTTATGCGAATCGATCCCTCATAATCTAGAACATTCCAGATAACCACTGGGACCAGGCTAAATAATCAATAACGAATCGAGTGATTTCATACCCCAGCACAACGGACAGCATAATGTGCAGCAACTTCGCCCGCATGCCCCGCGGTCTTTTGAACAGCTGCTCCAGCTTGAGCTCCTGCAGCACCCACCACGACAGTCCGATAAACATCAGCACCAGCAAGATGTTCAATATGCCCTTCAAGCCTAACGAGGCGTTTAACTGGTCCACATAATCCATGAAAGATCGTACCCCCGCTCGAGAATCAAATGGTCAGACCTCCGACGCCACCTCCCGTCGAATACCCGGTGCCCATGGCGCCTCCTTGCATGCTTACCCCATCCGTTAATCGTTTAATCGGGAGTTTGCATATTTTTGACGATTCATTTCCTGTTATCGTAGCGATGTGAATAAGAGCTGGACGAATTCAGCACGGGTCGCCTGCTGGTCAGGACGGAACGAGCCGTCCGCATACCCGTCGATCAGTCCATCCCCCTTCATCTGCTTCAACAGACCAGCACCCCAGTAGCTGTCCGGAATATCGGTGAAGGGCGACTGACCTCTTACCTTACCAGCCTTATTCAAACTTCGAGCAAGCATCGCCGTCATCTCCATCCGCGTGACAGGCTGATCAGGGGCAAACGTACCGTCCGGGTAGCCCTCGATCATACCGGCCTGCGAAGCCCTTGCTATATAATCGTATGCCCAATGGGTTGTATTCAGATCATAGTAGCTGATACTCTTGCTCGTGCTCAGCCCGAATGCCCTCGATAAGACAGCGGTCGCCTCGGCTCTAGTAATCGGACGATTCGGCTGGAACGTGTAGTCGCCGTAGCCATCGATCACCTTCCTCGACGTCAAGGCAGCGATCGCCTGCTCTCCCCAATGACCGCGAATATCGATGAAGCCCGACGTCAGCGGCTTCGCCCTCACACTGAACTGATACATCTGATGATCGAATTCACGGCTTGCGGTCAGCTTCACGTAATAACGCCCTGGCGCGAACTTGCCGTTCAACTGCTGTCTACGCTCCGACATTTCATTCATGGAGGACCCCATCGGCCGCAGTGTACCGTCGTACAGCGTCATATACATCTGGACATGCTGCGGAATATCGTCGGTCACGAGCTGAATGTAGCTCTCCTCCTCGACCTCGAACTGGTACCAGTCGGCATCCCTCGCCTTGTCCAGCAAGCCGCCGTACTCGGTATCCAGCGATACCGCCGTCGCCTGATAAGAACGATCGTTCGGCTCGTTCGGATCGACCAGCTTGGCATCATATTGGATGTTCAACGTATACTCGCCGACGATCGGATTCTCATATTCCTTCACGTTGTTGACCCGAATGTAATAATTGCCCTGGAACACCTCGGGTATGGTGTACACTTCCGATACTCCATCGTCGCCGAGGTCGATCGTGACCGACTTCTCCCCTTGCCGCTGGATGAGCAGCACTGCATCGATGCGCGCCGTATCGGCTGACAGCGTAACCTTCAGCGTCCCAGACGACTCGACAGGGAACTGATACCAGTCCGTGTCATGATATTGATGGAACGTTCCCTTGACGGTCTGGCTTCTTCCCGGCAGCACGTAGGCCTTGTACTGCTTGTCGTTATCCTCGAACGGATCACGGTATATTTCGAAGAAGGTCGTAATGCGATAGGGTAGCAGCTCCTTGTATGAACGATTCGCCAGCTGAAGCTGAAAATAGCTCCGGCCCTTCGTCACCTTAAACGGCACCGTCTGTCCGCCCTGAATCGACTTCGTCGTCAACTGTCCGCTCGCGTCCACATGCTGGACCAATAGCTCTTGAGCCGCTCCCATGGTAAGCGTCAGATTAACGGTTCCTTCATACGGAGAATCCGCGTAGTACCAGTCCGAATCGGCTCCGCTCGCGAAGGCTGCCGCCATCTCATTACTGACTGAGATCGCCTTCGCTTTATCCTTGCGGTCGTTCGGCTCGTACATGTCAGGCTGGAGCGAGCGCTCGTTCAGCAGCCGATCAACCCTCAGCAGCCCGTGACCCGTCGCAGCATCCCAGCCTTCAGCATTCAGGTCCTGTGCGGTATGACGAATGCGTTGCCGAATATCATGTGGCTTCAGTCGAGGCTCGCGCTCCCATAGGAGCGCTGCGGCCGCAGCAACCTGAGGCGCCGCCATCGACGTGCCGTCCTTATACTCATAGGTGCTTCCCATCGCCGTCGTATAGACGTTCCAAGGCGCTACAACATCGACCTCCAGTCCCGAGTTAGACCTGGCGTCAGCCTTGCCTGCGGCATTCACGCCTCCGACTGCTAGTACAGTCGAATACGCGGCAGGGTATTTCACACGGTTGCCTTCATTGCCTGTCGCTGCAACGAGCAGCACTTCCTTCTCCTCGGCATATCGGACAATGTCGCTCATATAAGCGGAATATTTGTTGAGGCCTAACGATAGCACCACGATCTTGGCCCCGTGGTCTACCGCATAGCGGATCGCTTCCCCTAGCCTCTGCTCGTCGCCTGCTCCATCACCCTCGAGCGCCTTGATCGGCATCAGCTTGGTGCGCCAGAGCATACCGGCTACCCCGCGGTCATTGTTGCCCACCGCTCCGATAATGCCCGCCACATTAGTGCCATGCCCATTGTCATCCTCAGGTGGAAGAGACGGGTCAATGAGATTGACGCCCGGCACGAGATTCGGCTTCAAGTCTGGGTGTGACAGCTGTACCCCTGTATCTACAATCGCAATCGTGACGCCCGCTTGTCCCCGAGCTGTCTCCCACGCCTCTTCCATACGAATCTGTTGTAGGTTCGTCTGCTTCACATAGAACGGATCATTGGCTGTTGCCGCATAGGCTGCAGCCGCACAGCCCAGGAATAAGGCGAGGCCTGATAACGACGCGATGACACTCTTTTTGATCGCACTAGTTCCCATCGTCATTCCATTCCTTTTACTGTCATTCTCCATTCTCCCATTCTAAGCTTTAGCGCTTATGGGCGCAACTGGATATATTTTTCGTCAGCTTCTTTCGAATCCCCCTCTTTCCCCCTTCCCGAAGGGGGAGGACTTGGGCGCTGCGCCCCAAGACCCCGCAAGGGTGCGAGGGAGGGACTGGGCCGTCGTTGAATGCTCGTTGGGTGGTGGGAGCGCTTGTCGTCCCCCTGGGGCTGCCCGCCTTGGATGGCGGCGGGCAGGACAGGTGGGGACACGCTTCATGCGGCGTGCTTTCGGGACTTGTTGCCCTGCTGGTGCTAGGAGTGAGGTGCGGTGGTTGCTTGTGGTCTTTGGGAGGAGGGACTCGCGCATGACTAGCGTCATGAGCTTACTTCGGCGCTCGGAAGTGCCTTCGCCCCTTGCGGGGCGACCGAAAAGCGCTTCGCTGTTTCGGAGTTGGCGTCCGTCGGTTGCTGGGACGGACGCAGGAAGTGCCTTCGCCCCTTGCGGGGCGACCGAAAGGCGCTTCGCTGTTTCGGAGTTGGCGTTACGCGGGAGGTGATCTATCGGGTGCGCCGGAGATGAAAGGTGAATACATCGTTGCGCATATAGTCTAAGGAATAGAATACAGGACGATTTCCTTCATCGTAGTGTAGCTGCTTGAGTAATAGTACCGTGGTTTGCGGATATTGCAGTAATTGTTGACAATTTCGATCGATGTGCAGCGGTACGCAGATCTCGGTATCGGCACGGTTGACCGAGACGCCGAGCTTACTTTCTACAAATTGCAGCAGGGAGCCGGAGAAGGTAGGCTGCTCGAAGCCTATACCGAATAAGTGAACAGGCAAATAGTTAATGGAAAGCATCACGGGCTCATCGTTTGCCTTACGAATACGCTCGAGAATATATACAGGGGTACCCGAGACGATCCCGAGCCTTTCGGCAGCCTCCTCCGGACATGGAAGCTTGGCAAGAGAGATCATGCTCTCACTTTCGGTCAGACCTGCTGAACGAATCATCTCCGAAGAGCTGTGCAAGCGTTCGAGTGTGCTCTTGATGGGCGGTAGAGGACGAATGACGAACGTGCCGACGCCATGCTTAACTAATATTCGTCCCTCCTCCTCCAGCATTTTCAATGCACCGCGGAACGTTTCGCGGCTCACTTGAAACTGCTTGGACATGTGAATCTCGGACGGCAATTGCTCCCCAATCCGATAGATGCCTTGATCAATCATATCGATCAATTGCTTCTTTATTTGCTCACACTTCGAGTTCATCGTTTATTCCTACACCTCTATCCTGAAATAACAGGCTCCCTACATATCGGAAGATGTTATGTCTAGTTGGTTTTAATTTGAGTTTATTGTCAGCTTGCACAAGTCGTTTGTCAACATTTCCCTTGTAAAAACGCCCCGGCTCAGCAAGGATGAACCGAGGCGTTTCTTCATTAGATCTAGAAGTTGGTAGCTATTATTTTTGAAGCGTGCTCACTCGTAATGAAATCCATAACAGAGACTCCGAACCGACCTCGAGTGTTGGTGGTGAAGAAGCTGCTTACTTTAGGATTCATGTAATCCTTCGTCTCACGGATGTTCGGGATACCGAATAATCCTGGCTTATATCCACTCGTGTAATTGAGATACAGCCACGACGTATTTTGCGTTTTCGCTTCATTATACATACTCTGAATATCGTTCCACTTCTTGCTGTTATCCGATACCTTGTAATAGTCCTGAATTTTTAGATTTGCGCTATTTTGAATCGTGAACGTTGTGTTTTCTTTCCATGCTGTAGCGTCAATGCCTTTAGGAAGCTGGGCAGCAGGGAACCTCCGCAGCAGCACAATTTTCCCTCTAGCTTCTCCAAGAGTCGGAATTTTGTTGGTCAGCAGCCACTTGCTCGGATTTTTGGCCACATACCAGTTGAACGTGTCCTCGTAGGAGCGTGTATTATCGGCAGCCGTATGCTCCTCCTTCATGCTCATGATCACCGTTTCCGTTGGATTACTGTTCAAGAACGAGATGACCGTGCTGAGCACGTTGTCGAAGTTCTGCTTCTGATATACCGCGCCGTGATGGATCTCGAATGTGTTTTTGTAATGTCTCGTCCGAATGTCCAGGTATCTGACGCCGATGGACAGCTGCTGTGCGATGGTGAGGTCTTGCGTTTTAGCCGTTCCATAGACCGGCTCGTGTAGCGCTCCGGAATCATGCGTACCTGGAATCGACAGGGCGGATAGTGACGTACTATTCCCTAATGACCCCATCCAATTGTTGCTGCTATAAGCGAACGTTGTACCTGACAAAGATGTGACGAACGTCGCTATAATGGTCATCAGCAAAGCTATCTTTTTCAACAACTTGAATACCACCCTTCACTCGGTAAATTTCTTGTTCAGTAATTACTCTAGAGTCCTGACTGACTACTTCTTCTGACTCTCAACCCACTGGGTTGCCTTCTCTTGCGCCTTCTTCAATCCTTCTTCCGCCGGCATTTCACCTAACAGAATGCGCTGCACGTGCTCGGACAAGATGTAACGAGGCTGACCGGAACGGTACGGATAACGCGGAGCCCATAGCTGGCTCATCTGCTTCAGAATAATGTCCATCTGAGGCAATGCCTTGACACTATCCCAGCTTGCCGCCTTCTTGATGACAGGCATGCTCTGCGAACGGTGCTCCTGCCACAGATACTCTTGGAAGAACTCGCTGCCGCTGAACTTTAACCATTCCCAAGCCAATTCCTTGCTCTTGCTGTTCTTACCGATGGCGAACGGACTTCCAGCGAACATGCCGCCCATCCCATTCTTCGGATTTTTGAAGAGCAGCGCCGCCTGATAGCGGTCCTGCGTGCCGAACGTGTCTATAGCGTTAATGAAGCCCGGAGCCGACCGCAGATGAATGGCAATGTTATTGTTCTTCATTAGAAAGTTCTCGGAGCCCTGATTAACCAGCACGCCCTCTGGCGCATATTTCTTCGCTTCCTTCAGCAATTGTACCGACTCGAGCATCGTTGGGGTGTCAAACTCTAGCTTCATATCCTTCCACAAAAACCCGCTTCCCCACTGTCCGCCCTTCGATTCGTTAATGTTCATTACGGTGTCAGCCGCGTCGTTACCATTGAAGGTTAGGCCATAGTTTGGTTCGCCGGACTTCGGGTTTTTACCGGTCATCTTAGCCGCCTTCTCTAACACCTCTTCCATCGTTGGCGCTTCGGACAAGTACGGTACGCCCCACTCATCGAAGAGCTGCTTGTCATACACGATCAGTCGAGCATCTCCAATGAACGGCAGGCCGTAAATTTCGGGCTTCTGGTCACTAGGCCCCATCGCTCTCCAGCCGTCTACCTGACCATTCAAATAAATACTCGTATCGAAGCTGTCCTTATCGATGTACGACTGTAGCGGCTCCAGCAAGCCTTGCTCCGCAAAGGTCGCAATGCCCGGCACTTGATACACGTCTGCTGCACCGGATTGGAGCATCGTTTGTGTTTTCTCGTTGTAATTATCCCAGCCCATTAATACGAATTCGACCTTCGTGTTCGGATAACGCTTTTCGAATTCCGCCTTCAGCACCTTCAGACCTTTGCTCTTCTTGCCTGTAACAGGGTCGGTCTTGTCGTCAATAGAGAAATCACCGATCATCTGCACCTTAAGCGTTCCGGACAGTCCGTTGTTCGTGCTCGCATCGGACGTCTTCTCCTTCGCTGCTTCGCTTACAGCCGTAGAAGGGGGTGTATTGGTGCTGCACGCGCTGAGTGCGATGGATGGCAGCAAGAGTAGCATCATGGCCTGAATACCGTATCGCTTTGATTTTTGTGTAAACATGGAATTCCCTCCGTCATTCGTTATCATTTTTTATTTGCCAACAATCCTGGTATCTATGGTGACTGACTCGTTCCGAGAAGCCTCGATATGTTCCTGTACTCACTCCTCCTTACTGTCGATCACTCTCCCTTCAAGCCGCTCAGTGCGACGCTGCGAATTATGTATTTTTGGAAAAACAGGAACACCAATAATATTGGAAGAATACTCGTAGTAGCCAGTCCCATCGTAATGCCAGCGAGTCTTGCACCGTTCTCCGCGGAGAAGTTGGATAAAAATAGCGGCACAGTTCTTAAGTCCTGATCATTAATGACAACAAGCGGCCATATAAATGAATTCCAGCTATCCTGAAACGCTAGAATGGCAATCGTGGCCGTAATGGGACCTGTCAGCGGAACGAAGATATGAAAGAATGTCTTAAATTCACCGGCACCGTCCATCTTGGCCGATTCCCGCAATCCTTCAGGAAGCTGGTCGAAAAACTGCTTCGCAAGCACAAGGCCAAGCGCATTGATGATGGATGGAACAATCAGCGGATATTTCGTATTGATAAGCCCCAGATCGTTAAACATCGTGAACATCGGGATGAGTCTAGTCTCGAACGGAATCATCAATGTAGCCAGCACTATAAAGTACAGCAGACGCTTGCCCCTGAAGCTTCCCCGAGAAAAGGCATAGCCTCCAAGCAAGGCCGATGCAACGCTTAGGGCGACGCTGAAGAAGGCAATGACGCTCGAATTCCAATAAGCAAGCAGCAGGGCGTTATTCTCGAACACCAGCTCATAGTTGAACCATGAGAACTGCTCGGGAATGAGACGAGGTGGAAAGGGCAGCGCAACGTTCGCCGTTCGCTCCAGACTAACGCTGATCATCCAGAGGAACGGATAAATCATCAATAATCCGATGACGGAGAGCAGCACCGTAATGAAGGTGTTCGTCATTTTCGTTCGATAGGTCATGCTTTGCACTTGGGGTCACCGCCTTTACATTTTCATTCTTAACAGCTTCGTATTCAGATAGGTGAACAAGAGGATCACAACAAACAGGATATAGGCAGCCGCCGACGCGATGCCGTATTCGTTGCCGCCGAAGCCGCGCTCGAATATGAAGCCTACAACGGTATGCAACGCTCTGGCAGGGCTGCCTTGTAAGCCGCCCAGCATGTACACATCAGCGAAGCGCTGAAGACCTCCGATCCACCCGAGCACGAGAAGCACGGTCAGACTGCCGATCATGTTAGGCACCGTTATGAACCACCATTGCTGTAGCCGTGAAGCGCCATCAATGGATGATGCCTCGTAATATTCGATCGGGATCGCCTGCAGATTGGCTAGATTAATAATGATGACGAAGCCAAGCCAGTGCCAGACCGATAAGATCACCGCTCCCCACTTGGCAGATACCGGCTGCGAGAGCCATACGACCTTCTCGAAGCCGAGCTGCTGCATCGCATAGTTCAACGGCCCATCGGGGTGAAGAATAGCGAGAAACACCGTCGCTGCGGCCACCATAGAGGTCGCATTAGGGATATAGAACAGCACCTTGAAGAAGTTGGAGCCTCTGCGCAAGCTATTAATGAAGCATGCAATCAGGAATCCCAGAGGAATGGCAATTAGAAGCTGAAGACTCGTAATATACACGGTGTTATACACCGAATACCAGAACGTCTCTGATGTGAGCACCTCCGTATAGTTGTCTGCTCCCACATAACGCTCCTCCACCCCTCTTGTGAAGCTGAGACGCAGTGATTCAATTAGCGGGTAAATCGTAAATAGCACAATACCTAACAATGTGGGGAGTAAAAACCAATACCATATCGTACTGGACTCCCGATTCGATAAAGCTCGCCTTCTTGCAGGCACCTCAGCCCGATGCTTGCTTGCGCTAACGATCGCCATATGTTTCGGACGACCCATTGGCCGTCCTCCCTCCTTCGTTCGCTTGTCTATTCCTTCAGCTTCCTGCACGTATGTAGTTCTCGAACCATGAGCTCTAGGCCAACCACCGTTGTCGCAGCTCCAGGCAGAGCGTGAGATCATATACAGAGATGGCGTCGACGCCCATTTCGATATAATGCTGTATAAGAGCTTCGTTATTCGGCAGTGTAAAGATCCACACCATCAAGCCATACTCTCGCGCGTAGTAGATCAGCCAGCTGCGGCATGCTTCGTAATGGACATTCACCCCGCTGAAGCCTGACTGCTTCGCATGCTCACAATAACGTTGAGCAATCGCCTTATACGACTCATCCGGCAAGTCTGGGTCGATACGTGGTACATTCCACACAACATGCTTCGCATGCTCACTTCGAGCGATATGGTCGGTCAATCCGGTGAAATATACCTGGTTCCAAGCATTCCACGCTGTTAGGACTTGAGCTGCTGCCTCGTAAGCCTCCTTCGTCTTCAAATCGAGGTTAAACGCGATCGGCTTCCCTCTCAGCAGCTGCATGACCGTCTCTAGCTTGACAATCGGCTCGTGTCCGGCAGCTGTCCATTCGTCGTAGGTATAGTTCCTCAGATCCGGCTCATCGTCATGATATAAGACAGCTATGCCGTCCTTCGTCGATCGAACGTCTACCTCCAGCACATCGGCGCCAGCCTTGTAGCCAGCTATACATGATTCTATTGAGTTATAGGGCGTATTCTCACAGCCCGTATGTGCAATGATGCGGCAATGCTTCATTTCGATTACAGCTCCTTGTAAAATTTAACCTTGCTTGTGAAGTAGATCGGGTTCGTCAACGCAACTGTCGTCAGACCTCCGTATAATACGCCCACGGCCTTTATTCTCAGCCAGCGGAGTCCTTCGATCGGAATGTCCGGCTCGTGAACCGTCTGTCCCTCCATCCAAGGTACATTCAACACGTCGCCTCGATTGGATTCGGCAATGATTCTTGTAACTTGCATATGCTCACTGTTCCGACTCGGGATCTCTGAGAATTGCAGCTGTATGCTAAGGGATAGTGTATTCACCTTCGCCTCCACCCCAGTCATGTCGATACAATCCCCGAGCATATAAGTGCGATTGTCCACCTGTGCCTCGACATGCAGCAGCGGCCCTATGCTCATGAAGCAGCGCCCACGTTGTATCGCTTGTACAACCTGACCCGTACAGTAACGGTCCACCCTCTCCTCGAGTCCGATGTACGTGAAGGCCGGTATTCCCACTACGGAGTCGGAATGATGCCAGTCGCGCCCTGCAGTCGCTGTGATGCGGTAGCCCTCATTGAGAAGGCTTGTCCACTGCTGTAGCGCTAATTGATTGTAGCTTGTGTAAGACGGCGTCATGCCGTGCCACACCTCGATGTAATCGATATCCTCCCAGTCCTTGACCTCATACTCCCAATGACAGCCTGTGCAGATTGGGCTGCCCATCGTGTACGGATGAGCGATTCCTACAATTCCTCCAGCTCGATGAACTCGTTCAATCCCGACGTGAATGTCATGGATTCCAAGATCTCTCCATTCGCAATACGGCGCCCCTAGCGTCAGCATGTGACCGTAGAACGTCGTCCATTCCAATCCCTGAATAATCGCAATTCCCGTTTCGTCCTGAATACGCTTAGCTTCGGCTAAGCCTGACACTGTATTGTGATCCGTTAACGCAATGCCCTCTAGACCGAGCTTCTTCGCTTCCAAGCACATCTCTAGAAGTGTATGTCTGCCGTCACTATGAGGAGTATGCGTGTGCAGCTCAAAGGGAATCCAGTTCATACAGAGCCCTCCCCGTTCTTCACCGTTAAGGTATAGGAGCATTCAGGAGTGACGACACAATGTACACTGATGGTGACCTTCCATACTCCTTGCGGCATTGGTCCTGCAATGAAGCCGGGCGAGGCTGCTTCTTCGCAGACCAGATGCTTCTGCTCGGGCGTATGTCTATGAGCAGAGCCGCGAAAGCGCGCAGGGTCATCCAGCGACAGCGTTAACAGGTTCTGAAGTGGCATGAACTTCGCCCATTCCCGCTTCTGCTGCTCTGCGACTGCCGGAGCGGCATACTTATCGATCGCTTCTAGAATGAGTGCGCGTGACGTCTCCTGATCGTCCAGATGCTTGGGCGTGTACTTAAATTGAAGCTCAAGCGATGAGGCCGGCTCTTCCAGAACAAATGAATACGTAATGTGTGTCTTCGATTGAGAAGGAGTTACAATTCCTTCCACAGCTAGTAGCTGACTCATGGTTGCGTTCCACCTTTTGTTTAAAAATAAATCATTGCTTTGAATAAATATTTAATGTCTAGGTTTCTATAGGATTTTTAGTTGAATTTAGTGTGTTTTTACACTTATTCATTATAGATGTATAGACATCTTGTGATTAGACTAACAAGATTATGTTTTTGGAGTGTCATCGTCATATGAGTTTTTTGTAAATAAAAAAACCCGCAGCCCTCAGAATGCTTCGCATTCGAGGAGCTGCGGGTACACGACGAGCACGACGACACCGACTGCGCACAGCCACATGACGTTGATATGTTCCACTACTTTATCAGAGTAGACATATTAATTAGAAATAAAAGAAAGAGCCTACTTCCTTACACAATTAAGAATTTAATACTTATTTTGTTTGGACAACTTTACCTTTTTGTTGTAATTTATTGAATGTAATCAATGAAAATACCATCTAAGGGAGAGATTAGTTTGAGAAAGACAGCCTTTACTTTTATTTTTACAATGATCTTATTTATGCTTTCGATTTCAGCAGCTCTTGCATCTAACACAAGTATTACACTCTCAACTAATGCTAATAATGGAGTATCTCAGAACTTGTTCACAGCGTCGCATAAGGTCCAGTTTAATAAAGATATCAGCATTTCATCAATTGATTATTTCCAAGGATACAATTACAATGCTACAAACACATTTGTAATGAAAATCTATAAACATTCAGATAAGGCATTATTAGCTACAAGTAACTCTCAGGCTATTCCATATGGCCAAACAGGTACATTTACTTTCCCATCTTCAGTTGTTCTGAAGTCCGATGAACTATACATCGTTGCCATCGTTGGTAAAGGCATTGCCCTTCATTCGGCTACCCTGCCGCAATATTATACCTCCACTGATGGTACAGCAGAAGTTCAAGTGCTTGGTTTTGAGTGGGCTTCCGGGGAAGTGACGCCTGGTAACCCAGCACATACAGGGTACGTTCTACCTATTACTTTACATGTCAGTCCGGTCTCTCAAGCACCAAGTGCACCTAGCAACTTAACAGCTACTGCTGATCAACAAAAAGTCGATCTTGCTTGGACAGAGTCTCCTAACGCTTTAGCTTACAATGTCAAACGTTCAACAACAGCAGGTGGTCCTTACACGGTAATCGCTTCGAATGTAACTGGAACAACATACTCGGATACTGCGGTAAGCAACGGTACGACGTACTACTACGTAGTGTCAGCCGTTAATGCTGATGGCGAGAGCGGAAATTCCAATGAAGCAGAAGCTGCTCCACTCGCACCTGTAATAAAAAATCGTGCTTTACTTGTCATCACTTTAGTCAGTGGACTGCAAAAAGAATATGACTTATCGATGACCGAAGCGAATCAATTCATAGCTTGGTACAATGACCGTGCCGATGGAGCAGGACAAGAAGTCTATACCATCAGTAAAAATTACAACCGTGCTTCATTCCTGAGCCGTAAAGATTATATAGCCTTCAATAAAATCGAAATGTTCGAAATCAATGAGTATCAAGTTAATCCGTAGCACGCTTTAGTCACCGAGAAAACCCAAAAACCCGCAGCCCTCAGAATGCATGGCATTCGAGGAGCTGCGGGTTTTCTTTCACTTCTAACTTCTAACCGAAGATGAACAAATCTTGCGTGAGCGAGAATATACGCTCGATATAAGCGAGTATCCCTTGCGGATACAAGCCGAGCGCGACACCGCCGATGGCGCACAGCCACATCGTGATGGTGAGTGGCAGCGTCGGGCGCAGCGGTGCGGACTCGTCGTCACTGCGCATGAACATTTGGCGGATGATGCCAAAGTAATAGTAGAAGGAGACGACGCTCGTCAAGATCATGACCGCGCCGAGCCAGTAATGCTGTGTCTGCATCGTGCCGAGCAGAATGTACAGCTTCCCGAAGAAGCCTGCCGTAACCGGCAAGCCGGCCAGCGACAGCACGAGCAGCATGACGGCGACAGACATCGCAGGAGCGCGATAATACAAGCCGGCGAAGCCCCTCAGCTCCTCCTCGCCTGTCGAGCGCTCGAGAATCATGAGCACGGCGAACATACCGATGTTCATCAGCATGTAGGCGATCAGGTAGTAGGTGAACTCCGCGAAGTTCGAGAAGTGCACAATAGTGAACTGCACCGCGATCGGCACGAGCAGGTAGCCTGAATTCGCAATACCCGAATACGCGAGTAGCCGCTTCAGATTCGTCTGACGCAGCGCGATGAAGTTACCCGTAATCATCGCCGCGGCGGCGACGACCATCATCGCGGTCAAGAAGTCACCGTGCTGCGGTGTGCCCATAATGCCAGGGCTTGCGAAGATGTTATACATGACGCGGAACAAGATCGCGAATGCCGCCGCCTTCGAGACGACCGCGAGGAACGCGGTGATCGGCGTAGGCGCGCCCTGGTATACGTCAGGCGCATACATATGGAACGGCGAAGCCGCCACCTTGAAGCCGAAGCCCGCCAGCATCAGGAAGAAGCTGAGGTAAATCATCGGCAGCATCGCTTCCCCGCTGCCTTCGAGCACGGCGCTGATCTCCGGCAGCACCGTGCTGCCGGTCATGCCGTACAAGAACGACATGCCGTACAGAATGATGGCCGAGGAGATCCCGCCGAGGACGACATATTTGAACGCTCCCTCGTTGGATCGCGGGTCCTTCTTCCGCATGGCGACCAAGATGTAGGACGTAATGCTGAGCAGCTCCAGTCCGACGAACAGCGTAATCAGCTCTCCGGAGGAGGCCATAATCATGCCGCCGAGGACGGCTGGCAGCAGTAAGTAATAATATTCGCCGACGTGCGGCGTCTCTTCCTCATTCACCGAGCCGATGCTCATGAACGTAATCAAGCCGACTCCTGTGAGCAGCACGAGCTTCATAATGCTGGCGAAATCATCAATCCGATAGCTGTTCATCAGCAGCTGCTTCGGCTCATCGATATTGAGCTGGTACAGGACGATGAACAATGCGGATACGGCGATACCGACAAGCGACAACCAGCCGAGCCAAGATCGGCTCACCTGACGCGGCAGCAGCAGATCGAGCAGCGACAAGATGATAGCCGCGATGACGATCGTCAGCTCCGGTGCGAGCAGTCCAAGATCTTGTACCTCAAGACGTATTAGTTCCACCGGTCTAACCCCCCATCTTCGTGACGCTGCGAATGAATTGATCGAACCCGCTCACCGTCTGGTGCAGCTGCTCGCTAAGGATGCTCGGGTATACGCCGAGCGCGATAATGAAGGCGAGCAAAGTAATCATCGGCACAGCCTCCATGAAGCGGGCATCGCGCATGTCTGGAAGTCCAGGCTTCAACGGCCCGTAAGTCAGGCTCAGCACCCCGCGCAGCACGTAGACGGCAGCGAGTATAATGCCAAGCGCCGCAACGGCGGTTACAATCGGCATCGTCTTGAACAAGCCAAGGAAGACGAGGAACTCACTGATGAAGCCGGACAAGCCAGGCAGTCCGAGCGAGGCCATACCGGCGACGAGCAGGATGCCGGAGATGAACGGTACGCTTTTGGCTAGACCGCCTAATTCATCCAGCTGTGTCGTGCGCGTCCGCTCATAGATGGCGCCGACGATCAGGAACATCAGAGCCGAGATCAGACCGTGAGAGACGAGCTGGAATACCGCTCCCTCCATACCAGTCGTATTGAATGCGGCAATGCCGAGCAGTACGAGGCCCATGTGACTAATACTCGAGTAGGCCAGTATGAGTCGGAACTCCTTCTGCACGAAGGCGAGCACCGCCCCGTACAGGATGTTGATGACGCCGAGTACAGCGAGCACCGTGGCCCAGCCGACCGCCTGCTCCGGGAACAGCAGAATGCCGAAGCGGATGAGGCCGTACGCGCCCATTTTCAACAGGATACCCGAGTGAATCATGACGATCGAAGGCGGTGCCTCCGTATGCACCTTCAGCATCCACGTATGGAACGGGAACAGCGGAAGCTTAATACCGAAGGCGACGAGCATCATGAGGAACAGCGTTCCTTTCATCATATCGCTCAGGAAGAAGACGTTATCGTCCAGGTCGCTCTGGTTCACATACGATTGTGCGTTCTGGAACAGATTCTCGGTAATAACGTTCAGGTCGCCTGAATAATGAATGGACGGTGTGTTGCTCTCGCTGACCGACAGCGTGAAGCCAGCCGTGCTGACGAGAATGAGAAAGGCGATCAGCATAATAGCCGAGCCGAGTCCGTTGTAGATTAAGAACTTGTTCGCCGCACGCTCGCGGTCGAGGAAGCCCCATATGCCGATGAGGAAAAACATCGGAATGAGCGTCAGCTCGAAGAACACGAAGAACAGGAACAGATCCTGTGCCATGAACACGCCGAACATCCCCGTCTCCAGCAGCAAGAACCAGATGAAGTACGACTTCCACCGCTTCTTGATGTATATGGAGGCAAGCGCAGCCATCGTGCCTACGAGCGCCGTCAAGAATACCAGCGGAAGCGACAGACCGTCGACCGCCAGCTTATAGTTGAACTCGAAGAAGAAGGAAGTCATCTGGCTCAAGCTTTGCGTCTCTCGGTCGAGCGGGATCGTGATCCACGGCAGCGACTCGTTGAACTGCATACCGCCTAAGTTCGAGTTGAACTTCACATACAGCCATGCGGACAGGCCGAGCGGAATGAGCGTCGTCACGATGGCGACCGTCTTGATCCACTGCCCTTGGTGCTTAGGTAGACACAGCAGTACGAGAATGCCGAGCAGCGGCGTCAATGCGATCATTGATAGAATCGGAATATTATCCAAGGCTGATGAACCTCCTTCCCGCAACAGCCAGCATCAGAACGATCAGGCCGAGCAGTGTCACTAGACCGTACGTCTGGACGTGGCCGTTCTGCATGCGGGAGCCGAGTCTTCCAAGTCCCGTCACAGCATAGCTGGACAAGCGCACAATGCCGTCTACGACATAGACGTCGAACAGATGCAGCACCTGACCGATTCCTTGCAGCGGACGTACCCAAAGCAGCTCATACAGCTCGTCAATGTAATATTTGCGCTGCAAAAGACGATACAGCCAAGGTGCGCCCTCGACGAAGCCTTGTGCGGAGATCGTGCGCTTCACATACACCAGATAGCCCGCGCCGATACCGAGCACACCGACCAGCGTGGACAGCACCATCACGAGTGCCGACGCATGATCCTCCTCGTGACCCGTCAGCCAGCTGCCCAACCACGGGTTGAATGGAGTGAATACGAAGCCCGCCGTTACCGCGAGCACCGCAAGTACGATCAGAGGCAGCGTCATAACGCCCGGAGACTCATGCACGTGATGCTGCTCGCCGCGCGGCTTGCCGAGGAAGACGAGGAAGAACAGTCTGGACATATAGAACGCGGTGAAGAACGCCGCAATAAGCCCGACCGCAAGCAGCCCGTAATGACCCGTGTTGTATGCCTCGGTTAAGATCGCGTCCTTCGACCAGAAGCCGGACAGCGGCACGATGCCGCTCAGTGCAAGTGCGCCGATGGCGAACGTCCATGCGGTTATCTTCATATGACGGCCGACGCCGCCCATTTCTTGAATATTTTGCGTATGTACCGCGTGAATGACACTGCCTGCTCCGAGGAACAACAGCGCCTTGAAGAACGCGTGTGTGAACAGGTGGAATACACCTGCTGTATAAGCAGCCGCTGTGCCGATACCGAGCGCCATCATCATATAGCCGAGCTGGCTGACCGTTGAGTAAGCAAGGATGCGCTTAATATCATCCTGCGCCGTACCGATCGTAGCCGCGAACAGCGCGGTGAACGCACCGACGATCGCAACGACCGTCAACGCGATAGGCGCCGCAGTGAATATATCAAACGTACGTGCGACCAAATACACGCCGGCGGCAACCATCGTCGCGGCATGGATGAGCGCACTGATCGGTGTTGGACCTTCCATCGCATCTGGCAGCCACGTGTGCAGCGGGAACTGACCCGACTTGCCCATTGCGCCGATGAAGATTAGAATCGCGATCCACGTCGCCATCTCCTCAGAGATGCTGCCATCTGCGAAGGCGTTGCTGATCGAGGAGAAGTCGAGTGCATGACCCGGCATTACCCAGAACAGCAATAGCATACCTAGGAATAGACCAACGTCGCCGACACGCGTAACGATGAACGCCTTCTTCGCAGCCGCTCTCGCCTCTGGCTTGAAGTACCAGAACCCGACGAGCAGGAACGAGCAGACGCCGACCAGCTCCCAGAAGATGAACAGCTGCAGCAGGTTGACCGAGATGACGAGGCCGAGCATCGAGAACGTAAACAACGCGATATACGCATAGAACACGTTAATGCGCTCGTCCCCGTGCATGTAGCCCTTGGAATACAGATTCACCAGCAAGCTGACGAGTGTGACGACAACGAGCATGAGCGCATTGAGGTTCGTCACCTCGAAGCCCATCGACAGCGTCATGTCGCCAAGCTTGATCCACTGCAGCTTATCCCATGTGTAATTATCCGCCTCGCCGCCGAGTCGCTCCCAGAACACAAGGAGGGACAGGACGAATGATACGAGTCCAGATGTGATGCAAATATAAGCGCCAAGCTCCCGTAAAGAGCGGCCCACTGCCGTTAATATCAGAAAGGACAACAGGGGAAACAACGGAATGAGCCAGGCGTATTGCGAAAAAGCTGATGCCATGAGTTATATCCTCCTCTATCGCTTCAACGAATCCATGTCTCCGACATCCGTTGTTCCTCGATTCCGGTACAGCGCGATCAAGATCGCAATACCAACTGCCGCCTCAGCAGCTGCTACGGTAATGTTGAACAGGGAGAACATTTGTCCGGTCAAGCCCGGCTGTGCGCCGAATCTGGAGAAGGCGACCAGGTTCAGGTTGACCGCATTCAGCATGAGCTCGATGGACAGCAGTACGATGACTGCATTCTTCTTCGACAACGCTCCGTACAGGCCGATACAGAACAAGATCGCCGCGAGCGTTAAGTAAGGTGTAGCCAATCCTGCCGATGCTCCGACCATATCTAGTCCTCCTCCTTCTTCGCCACGACGATCGCGCCGATGAAGGCCACCGTCAGCAGCACCGACATGAGCTCGAATGGAATGACATGCAGGCTGAACAGCTGCTTGCCGATTTCGAGCGTATTGTCCGCCATCTCCGGCAGCTCCCCGCTCTGCAGCTGCGTCGTCTGTATACAATAGAAGATCAGACCGAACAGCCCCGCCGCGCCAACGAACAGCAGCCCGTTATGCCAAGGCCGATTCGGCTCCTCCTCGATGTCCCCTTTATGCTTCGTCATCATAATGCCGAAGATCATGAGGATTGAGATCGCGCCGGCGTAGATGAGAATTTGCACGACGGCGACGAATTCGGCGCGCAGCACGACATACAATCCAGCTAAGCTAACGAACGTCATCGCCAGTGCAAGCACCATATGAACGACTCGCGTAAAGTTGATCATGAAGATCGCTCCGCCGATCGCGAGCAGCGCGCAGATGAAGAACGCCACATTTTCCCCATTAGACAGGAACGCACTAATGTTCGATACCATTTACTTCGCACCGCCCTTTGGCATCGCTGAGTTGTTCTCTTTGCGCACGTTCGTGTTGTTCTCGTTCAGCCACTGTAAATTTTTGAACAAATCGTCGCGGCTGTACGTGGACAGCTCGAAGTTGTTCGTCATGACGATCGCCTCAGTCGGACACACCTCCGTGCACAGATCGCACAGGATGCAGATTTCAAAGTTAATATCGTATGTATCAATAACCTTGCCCTTCTTCTCCGGGTCTGGGTTCGGCTTGCCGATCAGATTGATGCATTCGGTCGGACAGATGCGTGCGCATTGGTTGCACACGATGCATTTCTCCGGGTCAAAATGCTGAATACCGCGGAAGCGGTCCGGCATCTGGAGCGGAACGTCGGGATACGCATACGTAATCTTCTTCTGTGTCAGGCTCTTCAGCGTAACACCAAGGCCCTTCATAATTCCCTTCATCCGTTATTCACCCTTTCGTCTACGAGACTGGCGCAGGACGCCGCATTACATGACGATCGCCATATAGATCGCCGTGATCAAGATGTTGATGAGCGACAGCGGCAGCAGCACCTTCCAGCCAAGGCCCATCAGCTGATCGACCCGCACCCGCGGCAGCGTAGCTCGTATCCAGAACAGGACGAACACGACGAGCGCAAATTTCATCAGGAACCAGACAATACCCGGTATGAACGACAGGAACGGTAGTGGTGCCTGCCAGCCCCCGAGAAACAGCGAAGCGGTTAAACCGGCAATCGCAAACACATACACATATTCAGCAAGCATGAAGAACGCAAAGCGGAAGCCGCTATATTCGACATGGTAACCCCCAACGAGCTCAGACTCTGCCTCCGGCAAGTCAAACGGCGTACGGTTCAGCTCCGATACGGCCGCTACGATGAAGACAGCGAATCCGACGATTTGGGGAAGGAAGTACCAATTCCAAAAGCCTCCCGCTTGAGCCTCTACAATCCGGTTCAGGTTCATACTGCCGGTCATCATGACGACGCCGACGACCGAGATGACGAGCGGTATTTCGTAGCTGATCATCTGAGCTGCCGAGCGCATGCCTCCAAGCAGCGCATACTTGTTGTTCGACGCCCAGCCTCCAAGCACAATACCGATAGTGGAGATACCGGACAGCGCAATATAATACAGTACACCGACATTCAGGTCGGAGGTGATCCATCCGCTCGCATAAGGGATAACGGCTGTCACCGCGAAGGCTGGAATGAACGTAATAATCGGCGCCAAAATGAACAGCTCTCGGTCAGCCTTACGCGGAATGGTGTCTTCCTTGAGCAACAGCTTGAGTACGTCAGCGACCGTCTGCAGAAGTCCAAGCGGACCGACGCGGTTCGGACCGATGCGAAGCTGCATCCAGCCGATGACCTTGCGCTCGAAATAGATGGCATACGTAACGAAGCCTAGTATGACAAAGAGCAGTACGACACCCCACGCGAAAAAGATCGCTGCGTTCGTCCAGCTTAATGGCTGCTGTAACAATTCAGGCATCAGCAATCGACCTCCCCGACGACGATATCAATACCGCCCAGAATCGTGATCAGGTTCGTCATCGATTCACCTACGAGCAGCTCCGGTAAGATTTGCAGGTTGACAAAGGAAGGTCGGCGGAATTTCAGACGATACGGCTTATCCTTACCCTTCGATACAATGTGACAGCCGATCTCGCCGCGCGGCGATTCAATCGCTGAATAAATTTCTCCTTCGGGCGCCCGAATCACACGAGGCACCTTGCCCATAATTTCTCCCTCGGTTGGGTATTGCTCGACCGCCTGCTCGAGAATATTCAATGACTGCTTGATCTCCTCCAGCCGCAGCACATAACGATCATAGCAATCACCGGTCGTTGTTACAGGCACCTCGAACTGGAATCGATCATAGATGCTATAGGGTTGAGCCTTGCGCAAATCCCATTCGACGCCAGTGCAGCGCAGGTTCGCTCCACTTAGTCCGTAGGCAATCGCCGTCTTGGCATCATAGGCTCCAATCCCTTTAATCCGCGCTAGGAAGATTTCGTTGCCCGACACAAGCGTATGGTATTCCTCCAGCTTGCCGCGCATGTATGGTACAAATTCGCGTACCTTTTGAATCCATCCCTCCGGTGCATCCCACTTCACGCCGCCGACACGCATATAATTGTAGGTCAGACGTGCTCCGCACAGCTCGTTAAACAGATCGATAATGATTTCGCGGTCACGGAATGCATAGAGGAATGGACTCATCGCCCCAATATCGAGCAGATACGTCCCCCACCATACGAGATGACTTGCTATTCGCTGAAGCTCCATTACGATCAAGCGGAGAAACTCTGCCTTTTCTGGTATTTCAAGCTGCATCAGCCTCTCAACGGCATTCACGAGCACGTAGTTATTCGTCATCGCCGATAAGTAATCCATACGGTCTGTATACGGGATAATCTGGGTGTAGGTCAAGCTCTCGGCCAGCTTTTCGGTTCCCCTGTGCAGATAACCCATGACCGGAGTCACTTCCGTAATCAGCTCCCCATCCAACTTGACGATGATCCGGAAAACACCGTGCGTGCTCGGATGCTGAGGACCTACGTTCAACAGCAATTCTTCAGTTCTAATGGCCAACAGTTACACCTCCGGGTCGAACGGCTCGTAATCTTTGCGCAGCGGGTGACCGATCCAATCGTCGGGCATCATGATGCGCCGAAGATCCGGATGTCCCGGGAAATCAATACCAAGAAGATCATATATTTCCCGTTCGTTCCAATTGGCTGTCGCCCATACTGGCGTTATCGATGGAACAGACGGAGATGTGCGATCCGTTTTCACCTTTACCGCATATTCTCGCTTGGATGTTAAGGAGATCAAATGATACACAACCTCCAGATGTGTTTCCATATCGACACCGGACACATTGCGCAAATAATTGAGCTCGAGCTCTGGATGATCTCGCAGCATGAGTGCAATTTCCGGCCACATGTAACCCTTGACGGTTATAGTCGGAAGATGCCCTCCCCTCTCGTTGATAGAGGCCTCCTCAATAGCATCCAGCTGCAGCTCCTGAACGAGCGTCACGAGTCGATCGAGCATCGGCTGGTTCGGTGACGGCTCCTTCGGCACCTCTGGAGCAGTCGGCTCCTCCGTTTTTGCTGCCCTCTCGCGTGCTCGAGCTGCCCGCGCTTCCGCAGCAGCCTTCGCCTTCGCTTCTTTCTCCTCATCAGTCGAAGATGCCTTCTCCTCTTGCTGTACATTATTCTCCGACTTCAGATTACCTTCCGCTTCATTGCGCTTTTCCTCATCGCTCATGGATTCGTCACCTGCTTACCGGTTTTCGCTTCATAGCGAATTTTCTCCTGCAGCTTATTAATCCCGTAGATCAGCGCTGCAGGGTTAGGCGGACAGCCTGGAATGTACACATCAACCGGAACAATCTGATCTACACCCTTCACGACCGCATAAGACTTCACGTAAGGACCACCCGCTGTGGCACAGGAGCCCATCGCAATGACCCACTTCGGCTCAGGCATCTGTTCGTACAAGCGACGCAGCAAGGGAGCCATCTTCTTCGTCACCGTTCCTGCAACAATCATCACATCCGACTGGCGTGGAGACGTACGGAAGATGACGCCGAATCGGTCCAGGTCATAGTGGGATGCACCCGTGCCCATCATCTCAATTCCACAGCATGCAAGACCGAATGTTAGCGGCCAAAGCGAATTGCTTCGCGCCCAAGCCTTTACCTGCTCAAGCGTGGTCATGAAGACATTACGCTCCAGCTCCTGCCGCTCCTCTGGAGTAATATTCTCTAAATTGAAGTCCATTGCAGCACCTTCTTCTTCCAAGCATAGATCAAGCCTACGATCAGCAGCGAAATGAATATGATCATCTCCACAAGCGCAAACAAGCCTAATTGCTGATAAGCAACGGCCCACGGATATAAGAATACAGTTTCGACGTCGAAAATAACGAACATCAACGCAAATAAGTAGTATCGGATATTAAAACGCACTTGTCCTTCCCCTACCGGCACGTTCCCACTCTCATAGGTCGTATACTTCTCCTCAGCCGGCTTATGTGGTCGCAAAAATTTTCCAGCTGTCAGCGCTACTACTGGAAGCATCAAACCAAGAAACAAAAAAATCGCCACGACTACATAGTTGTTCATGTACATTGTGTTCAAACCGCCTCCTTATGTAACTGCTGCATTCATGCGCATAGACCGTCCTTGAGCCTTCGTCTATTCGGACAGTCCTTCAACCATTATTCCCCACCGAGCACAAAAATTACGCTTTCAAACAAAATAGCACCGGCAGGCCATTCATTGAGAAGAATTCCTTATCACTTCTATAAGGAAACGTAATATACACATCGCACCAATTATATCAAATGGCCCTAAGGGTGTCTAACATTTTTGCCCAACTAATCGCAGAACAAAAGAAAAAGACGAGGATGTAGCATCCTCGTCTTCGTATTGCTTATTTCCGTTCGGAAACATCCAAACGGTTCATCGCACGCTGCAGTGCAAGCTCCGCCCGCTTGAAATCAACGTTCGCTTGCTTGATTTCCTTCAGACGCTTTTCAGCACGTTCTCTCGACGCTTTCGCGCGGTCGACGTCGATTTGCTCTGGCAGCTCGGCGCTTTCCGCCAGAATAACCACCTTATCCTTGCGCACTTCCATAAAACCACCGTTCACCGCAATAACCACATCTTTCTTTTGTGGCTGCTTTACCGTGACCGAACCGATTTTTAAAGGAGTGACCAGCGGAATGTGATTCGGCAGAATTCCAAGCTCCCCTTCGACCCCTTTGGCTATAACCATGCTTGCTTGCTCAGCAAACACCTTGCGCTCCGGGGTTACAATTTCCAGCAGGATTGTGCTCACTTGGATTCCCCTCCTAAAGGCTTTCGTAAGAAAGCCACTTCGTAAGCATAAGCTAGGCTTTCGAAGAAAGCCACTTCGTAAGCATAAGCTAGGCTCTCTTGTAGGAGAGCCTATATATTTTTAAAGCGTTTTTGCCTTCGCAATTGCGTCTTCAATTGTACCTACGTTATGGAAAGCCGGCTCTGGCAGGTTGTCATGCTTACCTTCCAGAATTTCCTTGAAGCTGCGAACCGTTTCTTTAACCGGCACGTACAGTCCTGGAATACCGTTGAACGCTTCCGCAACGTGAAGCGGCTGGGACAAGAACAGACGAAGACGGCGCGCACGGTGTACGATCAGCTTATCTTCATCGGACAACTCATCCATACCGAGAATCGCGATGATATCAAGAAGCTCTTTATAGCGCTGCAAAATTTGCTTTACGCCTTGAGCAACACGGTAATGCTCTTCACCGAGAATTTCCGGTGTCAGGATACGCGACGAGGAAGCCAGCGGGTCAACCGCAGGGAAAATACCTGCAGCCGCGATGCTACGCTCAAGGTTCGTCGTTGCATCCAAGTGAGCAAACGCTGTAGCTGGAGCCGGGTCTGTATAGTCATCCGCAGGAACGTAGATCGCCTGGATGGACGTAACGGAACCTTTCTTTGTCGAAGTAATACGCTCTTGCAGCTGACCCATCTCGGTTGCCAGCGTTGGCTGGTAACCAACCGCGGATGGCATACGGCCAAGCAATGCGGATACCTCGGAGCCTGCTTGTGTAAAGCGGAAGATGTTATCAACGAACAGAAGAACGTCACGGCCTTCTTCGTCACGGAAATATTCCGCCATCGTCAAGCCGGACAGTGCTACGCGAAGACGTGCGCCTGGCGGCTCGTTCATCTGACCGAATACCATCGCGGTCTTCGAAATAACGCCGGAATCCTTCATCTCGTGGTACAAGTCGTTACCTTCACGCGTACGCTCACCAACACCTGCGAATACGGAGATACCGCCATGCTCCTGAGCGATGTTGTGGATAAGCTCCTGCATCGTAACCGTCTTACCTACGCCGGCACCGCCGAACAGACCGATCTTACCACCCTTTGCATAAGGAGCCATCAGGTCGATAACCTTGATACCTGTCTCAAGAATTTCTGCCTTCGTAGACAGATTCTCGAACGCTGGAGCCGACTTATGGATCGGGCTAACAAGCGTGCGGTCTACTTCATTAATACCGTCGATCGGATCACCCAGCACGTTGAATACACGACCAAGTGTTGATGGACCTACAGGTACGGAGATTGGAGCGCCCGTGTCAACCGCTTCGGCTCCGCGAACAAGACCGTCCGTGGAAGACATCGCTACGCAGCGAACCATGTTGTCACCAAGGTGAACAGCGGTCTCAACCGTCAGGCTCACATCCTGGCCGCCAGTTTCTTTACCTTTGACTTCAATACGAATTGCATTCAGAATCTCAGGGAGGTGTCCACGCTCAAACTCAATGTCGACGACCGGCCCTGTGATATTCACAACGCGACCCTTGCTCATGTTTTCCCTCCTCCAAGTTTTGCCACAGGCAAAACTACTTCGTAAGCATCTTGCTTAAGTTTTGCCACAGGCAAAACTACTTCGTAAGCATTCCCTCAAGTTTTTGCGCTAGCAAAAACGACTTCGTAAGCTTTCACTTCAGTTTTTGCGCTAGCAAAAACGACAATATATATTCCAATGAAGCCTCGGCCTATACAGCCTAAAGCTCTTAGCTGCTTGCGTTCGCACCTGCAACGATCTCAGATATTTCCTGAGTAATCGAAGCCTGACGTGCGCGGTTGTAAGCGAGCGTGTAGCTGCTAATCATCTTCGTTGCATTCTTCGTTGCACTATTCATGGCAGTCATACGAGCACCGAACTCGCTGGCCTTGCCATCCAACAGCGCGCTGAAGATCAGCGTCTGGGCATACTTCGGCAGCAAGATCTCGAGAACACCCTCCGGCGACGGCTCGTACTCATAGCTAGATACGACCCCGCCAGTAACTTCACCCATAGGGAGAAGCTGCTTAATCGTCGGAATTTGGGTAATCGCATTTTTGAACTGGTTATAGACTACGAACAACTGGTCGTATGAACCGTTCTCAAAGCCCTCTACCGCGGCGTTCGCGATCGATTTAATATCAGCGAACGTTGGAGAATCAGGTACACCGGTTATCTCTTTCGAAATCGGCATGCCGCGCTTCGCGAAGAAGTCACGACCTTTGCGGCCAATCACGAAAATCGTATACTCGTCTGTCGACTTGTGCTTCTCACGAATTTCGTTCATCACTTTACGAAGCACGTTCGTATTGTAGCCGCCTGCCAGTCCACGGTCGGATGTAATGACGAGGTATCCGGTCTTCTTGATTTCACGCATCTGAAGCATCGGGTGCTTAACACCCTTCGTGCCCGCAGCGATGCTACCGACCACTTCCTTCAGCTTATCCGCATAAGGACGAGCGGCTTCCGCGGCGTTCTGCGATCTTCTCAGATTCGCTGCTGCGACCATCTCCATCGCCTTCGTGATCTGCTTCGTGTTCTGGGTCGACTTGATCTGGCGCTTAATTTCGCGCATACCTTTTGCCATTCCTGCTCACCTCTCTTTCGAGGCTTTCCCCCAAGCTGACGGGGCTAGCCGTTCGTCGGGAATAAGCCTTCATTCCACATACTTGAGGTTATATCCTCAAGCCAATTCAGCCTAAGCCACCGAGCTTCTCAACGGGAGAAGCCCGGATGACCATTATTATTCAGAACGGGCGAACCCTTTTTTGAACTGCTGGATGGCATCAGTCAGAGCCTTCTCGTTATCCGCAGTCAAGTCCTTCGTATCGCGGATGCTGTTCAGAATCTCTGGACGGCTGGAATCGAGGAAGCTCAGGAACTCCGCCTCGAAGCGACGCACATCAGCGACTGGAATGTCGTCGAGGTGGCCTTTAACAACCGTATACAAGGAAGCAACCTGACGCTCCAGGCTCATCGGCTGGTTAACGCCCTGCTTCAAAATTTCAAGCGTACGAACACCACGGTTCAAGCGAGTTTGGGTCGCCTTATCGAGGTCGGAGCCGAACTGTGCGAACGCCGCGAGCTCACGGTATTGCGCCAAGTCTACGCGGAGCGTACCGGCAACCTTCTTCATCGCCTTCGTCTGAGCAGATCCACCTACACGGGATACAGAGATACCGACGTTAACAGCCGGACGCTGACCGGAGTAGAACAAGTCGGACTCGAGGAAGATCTGACCATCTGTGATCGAAATAACGTTCGTTGGGATGTATGCAGATACATCACCCGCTTGCGTCTCGATGAACGGCAAAGCTGTAATCGAACCGCCACCCAGCTCATCGCTCAGCTTCGCAGAGCGCTCAAGCAGACGGGAGTGCAGGTAGAAGACGTCACCTGGATAAGCTTCCCGACCCGGAGGACGGCGAAGGAGCAAGGACAGCTCACGGTAAGCTGCTGCCTGCTTGGACAGGTCATCATATACGATCAGAACGTGCTCGCCCTTGTACATGAAGTACTCGGCCATCGTGCAGCCTGCGTATGGAGCAAGCCACAGCATTGGGGACGGCTCAGATGCGGATGCGGTAACAACGATCGTGTACTCGAGAGCGCCCGCTTTACGCAGCTGCTCGACAACACCAACAACCGTCGATTGCTTCTGGCCAATCGCTACATAAATACACTTAACGCCGTTGCCCTTCTGGTTGATGATCGTGTCAATCGCGATTGCTGTTTTACCTGTTTGACGGTCACCGATGATCAGCTCGCGCTGACCGCGACCTACAGGAATCATAGCATCGATCGCCTTGATACCCGTTTGCATTGGCTCATGAACCGATTTACGATCCATAACGCCTGGTGCCGGGGACTCGATCGGGCGGAAATGCGTCGTGTTAATTGGGCCGTTGCCGTCAACTGGCTGACCGAGCGGGTTCACAACGCGGCCCAGCATCGCTTCGCCTACAGGAACCTCCATGATGCGGCCTGTGCGCTTCACTTGGTCGCCTTCACGAATGTCCGTGTAAGGACCGAGAATAACGATACCGACGTTGCTTTCTTCAAGGTTAAACGCATAACCGAGTACGCCGTTCGGGAACTCAAGCAGCTCGCCTGCCATGACGTTCTCGAGACCGTGCGCACGCGCAATACCGTCACCAACCTGAATGACCGTACCTACGTCTACGACTTGAATTTCGGATTTATAATTCTCAATCTGCTGCTTAATCAATGTGCTGATTTCTTCAGGTTTGATACTCAAACGTCTCACCCCTATCTACAATGCTTGAGATTCATTCAATGCGCGTTCCAGACGCTTCAGCTTGCCGGACAAGCTTCCGTCATACAGACGGTCGCCAATGCGGATTTGAACACCGCCGAGCAAGCTTTTATCAATAACCGATTCCACACGGATTTGTTTACCTGTTAATTGGCCGAACGTAGAGACGATGCCCTGCTCTTCAGCTTCCGACAACGCGTGCGGCGTATATACAATCGCCTTCGCTTGTCCAGTCGCCTCATTCGCAATCGCAGCATAGTAGCTGACTAGCGCCTCGAAGAGCTCTTCACGGCGTTTGTCAACGAGCAGCTTCAGCGTATTCAGCACAGGCTCAGATATTTGCTGGCCGAATACGTTCTGTATAAGCTCCTTCTTCGACTCCGTGCTGAGTCCCGGGCTCGAGAGCAGCTTGCTGAAGCCCTGCTCGCTTTGCAGCACAGCCAGAACACCGTTAAGCTCCTCGCTCACCGGGCCGACTACGTTCTGTTCCTTAGCAATTTCGAACAAGGCCTTTGCGTACCTTTTGGCTACAACGGTGTCCTTGCTCATTATTGGTTGCCCCCTACTTCTTTCAGGTAGTGCTCAACCAGCTGCTCCTGCGACTTCTCATCGACTTGCTTCTCGATAATCTTGGAAGCGATCAGAACAGACATCGCACTAACTTGGGACTTCAAGGTAGCGACCGCCTTGTTCTTCTCATTCTCGATATCGCGAAGCGCCTCGCTCTTCAGACGGGCAGCCTCTTCCTTAGCTTGATCCAGCGCATCCTGAGTCTGCTTGTTGCTCATCGTGCGAGCTTGCTCGAGAATACCTTGTGCTTCCTTGCGCACGTCCTGCATCGCTTTCTTCTGCTCGTTAAGGAGCTGCTCCGCTTCACGGCGGTCTTGCTCCGACTTCGAGATTTGCTCAGCAATGATACGTCTGCGCTCTTCCATCACGTTGAACAACGGCCCTAGCGCGTACTTGTTCAACAGCCAATATAACAATGCGAATGCAATAATCGCAAACACGAACGATTCAGTTAACCAATGCATCTATACAACTCCTTTCGCTGGTTGTAAGCAAAACGAAGGCGTGGAAGGTACAGTCCTTCCGCGCCAAACGATCCTGTTCTTGAATTAAGCTCCGAAGAACATCAGGAACGCAAGAACGACCGCGATGATCGGAACAACCTCGACGATACCTACACCGATAAACATAGTCGTTTGAAGCGTACCTTTTTGCTCTGGCTGACGAGCGATGCTCTCAACTGTCTTGCTTACGATCATACCGTTACCGATACCTGCGCCGAATGCTGCCAAACCGATTGCAATTGCTGCTGCTAGAAATGCCATTTTAAATTTCCTCCTCTAATTTACCTTTATTAGGTTAAATATTTGACTTCTTAAACTATAAATGTAGCTCTTAATGCTCATGAGCCTCATCGTCATGATGCACCGTTGCTTGCGAAATATAAACCATCGTAAGCACCGTGAACAAGAACGCCTGAATCGCACCAACGAAAATACTGAAGCCTTGCCATGCCGCCAGCATCGGAATACCCCAGAAGCCAGCCATCAAGATCGTCGAGATCAAAACCTCACCCGCAAAGATGTTCGCGTAAAGACGAAGACCGAGCGTAAGCGGCTTAGACAATTCCTTGATCAGGTTCAGCGGAAGGAAGAACCAGTACGGCTCGAAGTAGTGCTTCAGATAATGCTTAGTGTTAAGCCTCAATCCGAGCACGTGAATGAGCACGAATACGATAATCGCAAGACCGAATGTAACAGATACATCGGCTGTCGGAGATTTCCACCAAGCGAGAACCATGCCGTGGTGTCCTCCATCTCCTTCTTTCGCGTGATCATGCGCCGCATCAATCATCTCCTGCGAGACTACCGTCTGGCCAAACAAGGTCAACGGCTTCTCATGCTCGGTAAGTACACCGAATGGCAAGCCTAGCAGGTTCGCGATGAAGATGAACAGAATCAACGTTGTTCCAAGACCTACGAAATGCTTTGCTCTCTGAAGCGGCATCGTGCTGGCAACCGTGTTATGTACGAACTCGACGATCCATTCCATAAAGTTTTGCATTTTGGACGGATTCGTGACCGACAAATTTCGAACGGCTAATCGAGCAAGCACGAACACAATTACACAAGTAACGATGATGCTCAGAAAGGCAGAAATATCAATCTTCATCCCATTGCTAAGATGCAGTGTTGCAAACTCATGCATGTTGCTATCCCCTCCTTTCCACGTAGTGCAAGCTACTTCTTCCTGCTGAAAAACAAGCCTTTAAGGAGTACTACCACCTGGACAAAGGCGAAGCCGATAATTGTAGCAGCGATATGAAAAAGATGCGGCACTTTGACAGCGATAATAATCGCAAGAAGGGCGACGCTAATCCGGGAAATAAACCCCATATTAAAGCGCCTTCTTCCGCTGTCCTCCGACTTGTCCAAGATGACTTTCGTGAGCGCTTCGATCTTCACGGACAAGATCCAAGCATTGATCAGACTAACCGCCGAACCCAGGATGAGTCCGTTCACATACACTCTGTAATCAGGGACGAAGGCCCATACAAGCAGCAGTGCGGACAAAAAGAACAATGCGGCGCGATAAATCGATAGGAATTGGTCTCGCATACTATTCCTTTTGGTCCTCCAGTACTTTTTTGATTACGAGAGCGGCGGTTACAATCCCGGTAAGCAGGCCGATGAATACGCCTCCAAGCAAGCAAGCCTTCGGGTTGCCGAAGTGCTGTCCGGCTGCAATTCCGCCAAAATACCCAATCAACGTACAGACCACAACATCAATGCCTAGCGCCCCAACTAGAGCGGCAGCACGCCATGGTGAAGATGATGGATCTTTTTGACTCATAGTATACCCTGACAATCCTCATTTATTTTATCGAAGCTACCTTTCATTGTCAATTAAGGCACCTCCATATTTTCTGCTTCCCAAACAGCCCTAAACCCTTGATACATAAGCATTTTTTGCATCCGAAAACCAAACAGTACAACTGTACGCTGTAATGTTTGTCATAAGATTGTCACCGTTCGCCATCTCAACCTACGGCTGGAACGGCTTAGGTCTTTCGGCGCGATGCCCGAAGTGGTGCAAAATAGCCTCGACAATCCGCTTCGATGCGGTACCGTCTCCGTAAGGATTGGCCGCCTGACTCATCCGGTTGTACAGCTCCTGGTCGGT
This sequence comes from Paenibacillus sp. YYML68, assembly GCF_027923405.1. NCBI lineage: Bacteria > Bacillati > Bacillota > Bacilli > Caryophanales > Paenibacillaceae > Paenibacillus > Paenibacillus sp. YYML68. Next base: position 202,618 of record NZ_BQYI01000001.1, read on the forward strand.
AAGCAAGGCGCTCGCTCGCTCGAACACACGTTCTTCATCCGTACCTACGAGCTCCAGCGTTCCTGCCTCGATGCCTTCCGGACGCTCCGTCGTCTCACGCAGCACCAGCACCGGCACACCGAATGAAGGCGCCTCCTCCTGCATGCCGCCCGAGTCCGTCAAGATGAGATGAGTGTGCGGGTAGATGTTATGGAATTCCGCCACATCGAACGGCTCCAGCAGCTTGATGCGCTCGTGTCCGCTCAATAGCTCATAGGCCGGCTCCTTCACAGCTGGACTTGGATGCACCGGGTAGACGATCGCAATATCGTCGAAGGTATCAGCCAGCCTGCGGACAGCGCGGAAAATTTGGCGGTGCGGCTCACCCTGCGATTCCCTGCGATGAGCGGTCATCAGAATCAGACGCTTGCCCTTCGCCCATTCCAGAACGGGATGCGTGAAGTCCTTATTCACCGTGTACTGGAATACGTCCGTAACCGTATTGCCTGTAATGTAGATGCGATCCTCTGCCTTATTCTCCTTGCGCAGATTGCCTGCCGACCAATCCGTCGGAGCAAAGTGCAGATCGGCTAACACGCCAGTCAGCTGACGATTCATCTCCTCTGGATAAGGAGAGAGCTTGTTCCAGGTGCGCAGTCCTGCCTCCACATGACCGACCTGAATCTGCTGTAGGAACGCTGCGTAGCTCGCGAGGAACGTCGTTAACGTATCTCCGTGCACAAGAATAAGATCCGGCTTCTCCTGCTTGAACACGGGGTCGAGCCCCTGCAGAACGCGGATCGTAATTTCATTGAGCGTCTGGCGCTCCTTCATCACATCCAGATCGTAATTCGGCTTGATGTCAAAAATGTCGAGCACTTGGTCAAGCATCTGACGATGCTGTGCCGTAACGGCGACTATGGATTCAATATGGTCCGGATGCTTCTCCAGCTCCTTAACAAGCGGCGCCATCTTGATGGCCTCCGGCCTTGTCCCAAAAATCGTAATAATCTTCGTTTTACTCACGCGAACGGCTCCTCTCACCATTTCAATAATAGGACAAGCCTCGAATTTGGCATAGCCAAGCCGAGTCCCTCGCCAGCTGCTTCCAGCGCCAATCGCGCTTATACCACTTTATGCAGCGCTGCTTTACTTCGTGCCAAACAGACGATCTCCCGCGTCCCCAAGGCCGGGAACAATATATCCGTGCTCGTTCAGCTGATCATCGATCGCTGCCACATACAGGTCGACGTCCGAATGCGCCTGCTGAACCGCCTGAACGCCCTCTGGAGCCGCAATAAGACACATCAGCTTCATCTGGGTGCAGCCACGGTTCTTAAGCGCCTGAATGGCCGCTATAGCCGAGCCTCCGGTCGCCAGCATGGGGTCGATGACGATCAGCTCACGCTCCTGCACATCGGTAGGCAGCTTCGCATAATACTCGACTGGCTCAAGCGTATTCGGATCTCGATATAAGCCGATATGCCCGACCTTGGCGGCCGGAACGAGCTTCAGAATGCCATCCACCATCCCAAGCCCCGCCCGCAGAATAGGAATAAGACCGAGCATTCGGCCCGATATGACCCGGCAGTCCGCTTTCGCTACTGGCGTGCGTACTTCAACCTTCTCTAGCGGAATATCCCTTGTAATTTCGTACGCCATGAGCGTAGCTACTTCGTCTACGAGCTCGCGGAAATCCTTGGTGGTCGTACTCTCATCCCGAATATATGTTAATTTATGTTGAATGAGCGGATGATCGCAAACGAATACTTTTCCCATGCTTCGGCTCCCCCTAAAACGTTGAACAGGCGATTTCGCCATATCTTGTCTATTATACCACAAGTCTCTTCATATATCCCAGTTGATCAGGAACTTTGTGCCACGTGGAACAAAAAGAACCGGCCCCCTGCTAAGAGAGAGAACCGGTTCATTCCTGTCACTGTCAAGCGTACGTGCAGCTTAGTATGTCAGACCTGGATAAAGCGGGAACTGTGCAGTCAGATCCTTCACCATGCCGCGCGCCTTCTCAAGCACCGCTTCGTCCGTCGGGTTCTTGAGCGTCAATGCAATGATCTTCGCGATCGTCTTCATCGCTTCCTCGTTCATACCGCGAGCCGTGACAGCAGCAGTACCTACGCGAACACCGCTAGTGACCATCGGCTTCGCCGGATCGAACGGAATCGCGTTCTTGTTCACCGTCAGACCAACCTCGTCAAGCAGATGCTCGGCATCCTTGCCTGTAATGTTCAGGCTGCGCAGGTCGATCAGCATCAGATGGTTATCTGTACCGCCGGACACAAGGTTCACACCTTCAGCAAGCAGCGTCTCGGACAGCACCTTCGCGTTCTTCACGACGTTCTGAGCGTACGTCTTGAACTCTGGCTGCAGCGCCTCGCCGAATGCAACGGCCTTCGCCGCAATGACGTGCATCAGCGGACCGCCCTGCGTGCCCGGGAATACAGCCTTGTCAATCGCAGCTGCCCAAGGCTTGCGGCACAGAATCATACCGCCGCGCGGACCGCGCAGCGTCTTGTGCGTCGTCGTCGTTACGAAGTGCGCGTGCGGCACTGGGTTCGGGTGAAGACCTGCTGCCACAAGACCCGCGATATGCGCCATATCGACCATGAAGAGCGCGCCTACGTCGTTCGCGATGCTCGCCATTTTCTCGAAATCGATAATGCGCGGATACGCGCTCGCACCCGCTACGATCAGACGAGGCTTATGCTTGAACGCCGCCTTACGCACTTCCTCATAATCGATGCGGGAATCGGTCTCACTTACGCCGTAAGCTACGAAGTTATAGAGGATGCCGGATGCGTTAACCGGGCTGCCGTGCGTCAAGTGACCACCGTGCGCCAGGTTCATACCGAGGATCGTCTCGCCAGCCTTCACCGCTGCCAGATAGACCGCAAGGTTCGCCTGTGCGCCCGAGTGAGGCTGAACGTTAACATGCTCTGCACCGAACAGCTCCTTCGCACGATCGCGTGCGATGTCTTCCACGATGTCAACGTACTCACAGCCGCCATAGTAGCGCTTGTGCGGGTAGCCTTCCGCATACTTGTTCGTGAGCACCGTACCGAGCGCCTCCAGCACCGCTGGGCTGACGAAGTTCTCGGAGGCGATCAGCTCGATCTTGTCGCGCTGACGGCCAAGCTCCAGGTTCATTGCTTCAACAATCTTCGGATCTTGCTTGCGTAGAAATTCCATAATCGTATAGCCTCCAATGTGAATGAATGTAGTTGAATATATAGTTAATCGCAGCTGCCAGCCGCTTGCGGCTGCAGCTCCTGCAAGCCCGCATTCGCCTCATACACCGCTCTGACGCCGCCGATCAGCTTCGGACGCGTGTAGGCGGCCTGCACGAACGCCTCGCCGACATGACGAACGGACGTCTTGAATGGTACCGCGACCCGCTTCAGATGCATGCCGATCAGAGTACCCCCGATATCGAGGCCGGCATGAGCCTGTACCTCCTCGACGACGACCGCCTCCCGCAGCTGCGAGAACGCATAGGCTGCCATCGAGCCACCAGCCTTCGGCACAGGGACGACGCTGACCTCATCGAGTCCGTATCGCTCCAGCGCCTCGCGCTCCAGCACGAGCGCCCGGTTCAGATGCTCGCAGCATTGATAGACCGGATAGAAGCCGAGCTCTGCCCTGACGGCCTCGACCGCTTCATAGATGCTGCGAGCGACGGCAAGACTGCCAGATGTGCCGATATGCGCACCGAGCACCTCACTGGTGCTCGTCCCGATGACGAGCAGCTGACCTTGACGCAGCTTGCTGACCGCCGCCACCTCGCGCACAATCGTCTCCACTTGAGCACGAACTCTCGCTTCCAGCTCGAGCGTACCTTCGATGTGCAGCTGACTCATGCGGACACGCTCCTTTCCACACAACGACGTAAGGAAAGCCTCTGCTTAAGGATGCAGCGCATACTTATCTTCAAGCGCCTTCACCTTGTTGACACGGTTCTGATGACGCTCGCCTTGGGAGAATTCCGTCTCGAGCCAGATCTTCACGATCTCCTGCGCAACGCCAGGGCCGACGACACGCTCGCCGAGCGACAGCACGTTCGAATCGTTGTGCTCACGCGTCGCCTTAGCCGAGAACAGGTCATGGACAAGCGCGCAGCGAATGCCAGGCACCTTGTTAGCCGCAATCGTCATGCCGATGCCCGTGCCGCAGATGAGAATGCCCTTGTCCGCTTCACCCGATACGACCTTCTCGCACACCTGCAGCGCATAATCCGGGTAATCGACCGAATCTGCACAGCTGCAGCCATAATCGATAACCTCATGACCAAGCTCCTCGATGAACGGCTTGATGACATCCTTCAGTCTGTAGCCCGCGTGATCCGCACCCATTGCAATTTTCATAATCCAACTCGCCTCCTCGCTATTGTCGATTTCATTATAACCCAAAACATCAGCGACAAAAAACGAAAAAAGAGCATGGCACCCGCGTCGAATTGACGCGAAATGCTGCTCTTTGCCCAGGCGACCGGCCGTATATCCCAATGCTCCACCGTGGTTACTTCCACTCGTCGCCAGTTACATCGGGTCTCACATCTATAACCCAATCATATCCTAAGTCACGCTGGCCTGTAAAGCCTAACTTCTCACGCTTCCCGCAGCCGCTTCAGCTTGTCCACGAGCTTGTGTAAGCCTTCCTCGATCTCCTCCGCGCAAGCCGCATACAGACTGTAGGGGCCTCCGAAAGGATCGGAAATGTCATGGCTCGGCAGCTCCTTCTCCAGAGCTATGATGCGCATACGCTCCTCATCGGTAATCGGCTCGGACAGCGCCTGCTTCAGCTGAATGCTGCTCAGCAAGCTCTCCAGCTCGGCAATCGTGCGCTCATCCTTACCGCCGCCCTCCGCTACGTACTCCTTCAGCGTGTGCACCTTATCGACAGCCTCTGGATGGAGCTGAATCGTATGCCGCTTATGACTTGCGGTCATCGTCAATACGAGATCGGCCCACTGTACGAGCTCCTCGTCCAGCAGCTTCGAGCCGTCGGTCAGCGCACAGCCCTTCTCTTGCAGCACCGTGCGAGCATGATCGGATACAGGCATTCCCGTGAAGGCCGATACTCCGGCAGAGCGAACCTCAAGGCCCGTCAGCCCGGCCTTCTCGATCAGCGACTTCATCATTCCTTCGGCCATGGGACTTCGGCATGTGTTGCCCGTGCATACGAATAAGATTCGGTTCATCTTCGTTTCCCCCTCTTTCCATACATCCGTAGGTGTGGAGCGCTGCTGCTTATTCTTGCTATAGTGTACCTCAATTGTGAGTAATTATGGGAGTTCTCTCTCGTTTATATGATAAAATGGATGCCGAATGCGATCAAAATGACGCCGCCGAGCGCCTCTCCGTAATCACCAAACCATTCGCCCACACGTCGGCCGAGCAGCAGGCCCAGCATCGTCATCAGTCCTCCAGCAGCTCCGAACAACAGAATCGTCAGCCATACGTCACCGGCAAACATCCCGAGTGATATGCCGACAGAGAACGAATCGACGCTCACGCTGAACGCGAACAGCAGCAAGCCCCAGAACGATCGGGGATCGTAGCCCGACGATTCATCGCCGCGCAGCACGTTGTACACCATATGAGCGCCCAGCACGAGCAGCAGCACGCCGCCGCATACGGTAGCCACTTGTCCGAGAATGGAGCTCAGGAAGCTGCCTGTCCAGACGCCAGCGAGCGGCATGATCATATGGAACAGCGCCGTGACGAGGCCGATTCTGACAATATCAAGCTTCCTGATCCCTCTCATCCCGATGCCAAGCCCTAGCGACAGCGCGTCGAACCCTAGCGCCAGCGCAAGTAATCCAATGGAGACGAGCTGTCCCCACAATAACGGTGCTGCCAAGTCCATGCTTCCTAACCCCCTGTCCCATTCCTAAACAACGTATGCAGGACAAGGGGCAAACATGTCTGCCGCGGGCGTTAAGGAAAGACATGAGTGCTGAGCAGGGACAACGTAGGCTATGGCAGCGGTGTAGGCGGTGGCGATGGGCAGTGGCGAAGCTTCGCCTGCTTGAGGCGACTGCGCTGGCCCGTGTGAGGGCTGCGGCGAGGCGAGGCAGGGGCTGCGGCACGGTTGGCGGCGCGCGGGATAAGGCTCAGCACGTTGCTACACGTGCAGCTCGCGTCCGCCGGCGGCCTTACGCAGCCGGTTCATGATCGCTTCGCCGAGGCCGGTCTCCGGGCAAGCCTCGGCGACGATGAACGAGGCGCCAGCCTCGTCGAAGGCGCGCAGCGCGGCATACAAGCCGCGCGCCACAAGCTCAAGGTCGGTCCGCTCGCCGCAGACCGACACATGGTCCGCGGGCACCGCCTCCGCGTGCCCGCCCAGCAGCAGCGCGCCCGTCCGCTCCCCGCGGGCGCGCGCAGCCTCCAGCTCGCGCCGCATGCGCGCGAGCACCGCCTCGCGATCGTGGCCATGCACGATCGTCAGCAGCCCGCGCGGCGCGTAGTGGGCATATTTCATGCCCGGTGCGCGCGGCGTCTCCTCAGCGGCAGGCGCAGCCTCTGCCGCCATCACCAGGCGCACGCCGTCAGGCAGCGTGCGCGCCAGCTCGCCCGCGGTGACCCCGCCCGGGCGCAGCACATACACCGTCCCGTCGCGATACTCGACGACGGTCGATTCCACCCCGACGCCGGCGGCGCCGCCATCCACGATCCCGGCGATACGACCGCCGAGATCCTCGAGCACATGCGCCGCCAGCGTCGGGCTCGGCCGCCCCGAGCGGTTCGCACTCGGGGCCGCAACCGGACAGCCCGCGGCGGCGATCAGCGCCCGGGCCACCGGATGGTCGGGGATGCGTACCCCGACCGTAGACAGCCCCGCCGTCACGAGCGGGGACAGCACGCCCTCCCGGACGGGCAGCACGACCGTCAGCGGACCCGGCCAGAACGCGTCCAACAAGCACAAGACGGCCTCCTCCGGCGAAGCAGTAAGCTCCGTTAGCTGAGACCGATCGGCCAGATGAACGATGAGCGGATTATCCGACGGACGGCCCTTCGCCTCGAAGATCGCCGCCACCGCCTCTGTGCTGCGCGCATCCGCTCCTAGGCCATACACCGTCTCCGTCGGGAAGGCGACCGTCCGCCCTTCACGCAGCCAAGCCGCGGCTTCCTGTATCTGCTCCTCTTGCGGACAGGAGGCATGCACGAGCCACATTTTCGTCTCGATATTCATAACAACACTCCTTGCACCAGCTTCTCCTCTAAGGACGATCCGACCACTGTACCAGCACACAAGGTCGTTCGACACACCCGAGCGTCCAGCCTCTCCGAGCATGTCGCCGACCCGACTCCCGCTTCGCAAGATGATTCCTGGTCATCTGGTCAATCTCCATCTGAGCTCTATTCCTTACGCGAACCAAGCGAATACTTCCTTCAGCATATCCCACAGGAAGAAGCGCACCTCCGGCTGCTCCTTGCCTGCAGCAGCTTCCTTGCCGCCTTCTGCATCCTTCTGAGCCTGCTCTGCAGCGCCAGAAGCCGTCTTGCCCGCCCCCGCTTCCTTCTGCACAGCCGATGCCGCAGTTACAGACTTGCTCGACTTATCGGACTGGTCTGCCTTACGAGCCGCATCCTTCTCCGCAGCTTTCCCGTTCGCAGCGCCAGCATCCGTCTTACCATCGTTCGGTGCAGCCTCGTCCTCAGCCGATGCCGCGTACGCCTTGTTGTCCTTCTTCACGACCATCTCGGAATCGACGAAGCAGAGCGGCGGGAACAGCACGCACCACCAGTTCTGACCTTCCGCCTCGCCGATCGACACACGCAGCGCCTCATACTCACCAGCCGGGTACACTTGATTGCCGTACATCTTCGTCGGGAATGGAACGACGCCTAGTTCTACCTGATATGTATAGTCGAAGCCGTTATCGCGCAGCGTCTTTTCCACCACAGCCTCAAGCTCTGGCAGACGGGACTTCACTGTCTCGCGCGCCGCCTCGATCCCGTCTGGCTCCGCGACCCACGCGTTCATCTGCTCGATTATCGCATCGCGCACCTCGCGCTTAATCCATTGATCCGTCGGCGAATCGGAGTTCGCCAAGATACGCAGTCGAATCGACTCCTGTGGAATGACACTTGCATCAACAGCCGACTTCGCCTTCGCCTCGAACAGCATCGCGTTCGCCTTGCCCGACTCCCAGCACATCAGCAGCATCACTAGAGCAAATCCTAAATATAAATACGGCTTTACATTGACCCGTTTAACCATGTACACCGCGCCCCTCTCAACCATTTCGTATCCTAAGAATGAATCTGAATGATGGCATCGCCTTCGAATCTATCGATTCTAGTTCTTATTGTTTCCGAGATTGAGAGAGTTTAAACGCGGTGCTTTTATTTTTTTATAAAAAGCTTTCAAGTACCGTTATTCTAGGAACGATACGCAATAACGTGCCGGCCGATGCCAGCCAGATCATCGACGATATATACCTCGTCCCACTCGGCAGCATCAAGCAGCAGCTCCCGTACCGCCTCGGCCTGACCTTGCCCGACCTCGAAGCCGACGACGCGCGGCAGCTGCGGCAGCTCGTGAAGCTGTGCCACCATACGGCGGTAGAGCGTCAGTCCGTCCGCACCTCCGAACAGCGCCATATGCGGCTCGTACAGCCGCACCTCCGGCTGAAGGCCATTTTCATCCGAATCCGGGATGTATGGAGGGTTGGACACGAGCAGATCTATTCGCTCTGCCCGCTCGATCCAAGGCTGAAGCAGATCTCCCTCGCTCCATTCGATTCGGTCGGCCACCCCGTTCAGCTCCGCATTGTGCTGCGCCTGCTTCAGCGCCGCCTCCGACAAGTCCGAGGCGAGCACGCGCCAGCCTGGACATTGCGTCGCAATCGTCACCGCAATCGCCCCGCTGCCCGTCCCGATATCGCACACGGTCGGGCTGTTTCCCAGCCTAGACACAGTTCCGCGGCCAGCACTTGCCGCATCCTCTAGCTCTTGCCCGTGCACCAGCTGCTCCCTACCCTCACATGTCTCCGGCCACATCCGCTTCCCAAGACGAACGAGCTCCTCGACCAGCAGCTCCGTCTCCGGCCTTGGGATCAACACCGCAGGACTGACCCGGAACGGCAGTCCATAGAACTCCTGTTCGCCAATCATATATTGCACCGGCTCCCCTGCCGCCTTCCGCTCGAGCAGCTGCTGCCATCGCTCCGCAAGACGCTCCGGGAACGGCTCGCTCCAGCGCAGCAATAGCCCCGTACGGCTCTCCTCGAGCACATATTCGAGCAGCCGCTGTGCATTCGACTCCGGCTCCCGCACACCATACCCGCGCAAAAAAGAAGAAGCCTCAACATAGGCTTCACGTATCGTTAATCGCCGTTCGTTAAGCACCGGCGTATTCTCCTTTTTCCATCTGGTCGGTCTGGGCGGCAATCGTAAGGGCGGAGATGATCTCCTCCATATCGCCGTTCAGCACGGAATCTAGTCGATGCAGCGTTAAGCCGATGCGGTGATCGGTCACACGGCTCTGCGGGAAGTTGTACGTCCGAATACGCTCCGAGCGATCGCCCGTGCCGACCTTGCTCTTGCGCTCGGCGCCGTACTTCTCCATCTCCTCCTGCTGCATCTTGTCGAAGATACGGGCGCGAAGCACCTGCAGCGCCTTCTCCTTGTTCGAGTTCTGCGACTTGCCGTCCTGACACGTCGCTACAATGCCCGTCGGAACGTGCGTCACGCGCACCGCCGACTTCGTCGTATTAACGGACTGACCGCCCGCGCCGCTGGAGCAGAACGTATCGACGCGAATGTCTGAGTCGTGAATCTCGATGTCGAACTCCTCCATCTCCGGCATGACCCCGACCGTTGCCGTCGACGTATGGATACGTCCGCCCGACTCCGTCGCCGGAATACGCTGCACGCGATGCGCTCCGCTCTCGAACTTCAGCTTGCTGTAGGCACCCTTGCCGTTCACCATGAAAATAATTTCCTTAAAGCCGCCGAGGTCGCTAACGCTGGCCTCCAGCACCTCCGTACGCCAGCCCTGCGTATCCGCGAACTTCGAGTACATCCGGTACAAGTCGGAGGCGAACAGCGCCGCCTCGTCGCCGCCCGCGGCGCCGCGAATTTCCACGATGACGTTCTTGTCGTCATTCGGGTCCTTCGGCATCATGAGCACCTTAATCTTCTCCTCCAGCTGCTCCTTGCGCTCAGACAGCTCGTCGAGCTCCAGCTTCACGAGCTCCTTCATCTCATCGTCGAGCTTCTCATTCAGCATCGACTTGGCTGCCTCATGCTGCTCGTAGACGCTCTTGTATTCCATGTACGTATCGTACGTCTCCTGCAGGTCGGATTGCTCCTTCGAATATTCGCGCAGCTTCTTCGCATCCCCGGCTACGTCCGGGTCGCACAGCAGCTCGCTCAGCTTCTCATAACGATCGGCTAATGCTTGTAAACGGTCCAGCATCTATCGTTCACCCTTCCCTTCCCTTTCACGCTTCAGAGCGTGCTCATGCTCTTTCCTATGCCTTCCATCCCCACCGTGCATGACGGCAATACTCTTGACTACCCACGCTGTCTCATCGCTGCATGCGCCGTGCTTCGTCAGGCTACAGGCTACACGTTGAAACGGAAGTGCATCACGTCGCCGTCCTGCACGACATATTCCTTGCCCTCAAGACGTACGGTTCCCTTCTCCTTGGCTGCACTCATCGAGCCTGCGCCGACGAGATCGTCGTAGCCGACCACCTCTGCGCGAATGAAGCCGCGCTCGAAGTCGGTATGAATGACGCCAGCCGCCTGCGGCGCCTTCATGCCCTTGCGGATCGTCCATGCGCGAACCTCTTGCACGCCAGCTGTGAAATACGTGTACAAGCCAAGCAGCTTATACGCTGCACGAATGAGACGGTTCAAGCCGGATTCGGTCAAGCCGAGCTCCTCGAGGAACATCTCCTTGTCCTCGCCCTCAAGCTCCGCGATCTCGGACTCCACCTTCGCGCTGATCGGCACCACCTCTGCGCCCTCAAGAGCTGCGAATTCCCGCACCTGCTGCACATACGGATTATCGTCCGCATTTGCCGCTTCCGACTCGTTCACGTTCGCCGCGTACAGCACCGGCTTCATCGTCAGAAGATGCAGGTCGCGAATGAGCAAGCGCTCCTCATCGGTCAGCTCCACGCTACGCGCCGGCTTCTCGTTGTACAACGCTTCCTTCACGCGCTCCAGACACTCGACCTCTTGGGCGTACTTCTTGTCGCCGCCCTTCATATTTTTGCGCGAGCGCTCAATGCGCTTATCGACCGAGTCGACATCAGCTAAGATCAGCTCCAGGTTAATCGTCTGAATGTCGCTGATCGGATCGACCTTGCCAGATACGTGTGTAATGTTATCGTCCTGGAAGCAACGCACCACCTGCACGATCGCGTCCACCTCGCGAATGTTCGCAAGGAATTTGTTCCCAAGACCCTCACCCTTGCTCGCACCCTTCACAAGACCTGCAATATCGACGAACTCGAATGCCGTCGGTACGATGCGCTGCGGATTGACCAGCTCCGCCAGCTTCGCAAGACGCTCGTCCGGCACTTCAACGACACCGACGTTCGGGTCGATCGTACAGAACGGATAGTTGGCTGATTCCGCGCCAGCCTGTGTAATCGCATTGAACAGCGTCGACTTGCCTACGTTCGGTAGTCCGACAATTCCGCAAGAAAGACTCATTATATAGACAGCTCCTTATATGACACCGAAATTTCTTATCCTGACATTATATTATATCCCATAGGGGGGGAACATGTCACGCGAGCCCGCGCAAAAAAACCTTCCCGCTCCAATCGCAAGAAGGTTCTCTAACATTCACCGCTACTCCAGCGGCTGCCCCGATACACGACGAAGCTCATTAGCGAGCCGATGGAACTCCGCTTGTGCCTCCGCGTCACCTGAAGCGAAGTAAGAGGCCGACAGGAAGCGAATAATTTTGTTCGCATCCTCCACGCTAATCATCGTCCCCGTGCCTGGACCCGGTACGGGCGTCGGCGGCGGCGTTGGGTTGTCTGGTATAACGCTCGCCCGGTACTCGTTCACCACGTCCTGCACGAAGTCGGCGAACGTCTTCCCCAGCTGTCGCAGCGGACCTTGAGGATCTGTACGCCTTGCAGGGTCCAGCGTATAATGCCCGACGATGTCGGTGGCCGGATCAAGTCCGAACTTGTAGCATATATAGGCCATGACCCATACGTAGCGCTTGTACGACTCCGTCAAGTTAATCGTGCCTCCGTGACACAGCTCGACCGCGCCTGCCGCGTCGTTCGCATCATCTCCGTACCGCGCATTGTCTGTCGTCACGTTGTATACAACGTGGTAGGCAACCTCCGGCCGACCGGTTAATAACGGAATACATTCAATAATACTTTTATCATCGACGAAAAGATGAGCAGACGCCGACATCTCATTCCTCGTTCGCTCGAAATAGGCAACATTCGCTGAGGCCGTCGACCCCGGATTGCCCGTATCATGCGCCACGATAAAGCGCGGTCCGCTCAGCGCCTGCTGCGGGCGTCGGCTGCTCGGACCTGTTAAATACCGCTGGGTGATGCTGTATTTCATCGTGAAAGCCACGACGCTCACCATCCTCGTCCTGAATTCGGCAAGCTGGCTGGCCGATGGCTTGACCCGCTCCTTGCATCCTGCCTTATCCTCATCATATGCAGCAACTCCTTAAGGAGTCCGCGAACATGCTGTTTATTTAAACACACGCTTTCGTTTTTCTTCGTTTTTTTTGCCAAAATGCTGCTCCACCTGCTTCTTCAGCACGAAGGCTCGCAGCGAATTCGTTTTCTCAGACGGAAGCTCAACGTATTGGGCTCCATAGTAGTGACTGTCATCCCGCTTCTGCTTGCGTATAATCTCGACCAGGCACGGAATTTCGAAGCCGAGATCGATGTTCACCTGCACCTTCATCTGCTCGTTAAGCTCGATATCGCTGGCTAGCGAGAAGCCAATTCCGCTGACGCTGATATTATGAATATCGATCTCTACCGCCTGCTCCAGTACCTGCTCATTATCATACACTTTACCATACGAAAGCATATGTCCGCGATGCGAGACGTCCACACGCGGATGCTCCCGCTTCTCTACGAACCGGTTTTTGTTCTGCGGTGGGTTAATGAACATTAAGGACCCTTGGTCCTTCGCAATGACCGTCGATTGGAACGTGTAGACGCCTCCTGGTGAATAGACGGTCAGCTTGACGTTCTCGCTCAATTGGAACGCCTTGTATTCGTTCAGCTCCACCTCGAGGACGTCCCCTTCCGCATAAGTAAGCACGCCTGTGGCCACATAATTGTCCTTCTCGACAACCGTCCGGCTATGCAGCATAATGCCGCTTGGACTTTGATATTTCTCCTTGGAGAAATCGTAGGACTTGTTAGACCGCTTCTCAGGTACAAGCATCGCTTACTGATCACCCTTTCCGCTCGAATATACCGCACAGCAACAAAAAAGACCGTATCTCGAAGCCTCGAGCATACAGCCTGTTCACCGCGTGACGTACATTCGGCGGCCAGGCTGTCATCGTCCAATCGCTGGACCTTAGACCCTCAGCTTTGCGTCCCTGCCTTTCGACAGGTTTGCCCTTATTACAACAAATACTCGTAGACTTATTACCTAAATTTGTAGGCCTATGTGCTTAATGTTAATTTCAATTATATGGGCTTTTCTAAAATATACAAGTGGGTCAGACAAGATTCGGCTTATTTTTTAACATTCGAGCAACATTTACAACATATTCACATTTTCCCGCTCCTGTGCACAACTTCGTACTCACCGTTAACGCTTGCTTGAAATGCCGCTTTTCCCTACAATGGGAGAGGATCTGCTGTATGTTATCCACAATCTTATCCACAGCATGTGTGTAAACGAATATTTGTTCGTTGTATCGTCCACAGATTGCGAACGAGGTGTATCCTTTGACTACCTACGAAGCTCATGAAGCTTACATGCGCGCAGCCGTCGAGGAGGCACGCAAGGCCGAGGCCATCCGCGAGGTTCCAATCGGAGCTGTCGTCGTGCTCGGTGATACGATTATCGGGCGCGGCCATAACGTACGCGAGACGACGAAGGACCCGCTCGCACACGCAGAGCTCATCGCCATCAAGCAGGCGAGCGAATATCTTGACGCATGGCGGCTTCTCGATTGCCGACTGTATGTCACGCTCGAGCCTTGCCCGATGTGTGCAGGGGCGATCGTGCAGGCACGCGTTCCACAGGTCATCTACGCCACACGGGACCCGAAGGCCGGCTGCGCTGGCACGCTGATGAACCTGCTGCAGGAGGAACGGTTCAATCACCGCGTCGACGTCATGGAGGGCGTGCTGCGCGAGGAGTGCAGCTCGATGCTGACTCAGTTTTTCCGCAAGCTTCGCGGCAAGGTGTAATCTCTGATCCTCGCATACAGATGCGCCCTCCTCACGACAACGAAGCCACGACCGTCCATCTGCCATGCAGGTGAACGATCGTGGCTGTTCGCTGTTCGCGCCCTTATTGTGGCTTACGCTGCTCCTTCCTCTTACCGCCGCCCCGCAGCAAGCGTAGACCGCCGCCGATCATGAGCAGCGAGACGAGAAGCAGCTGGAAGTAGCCGTCGTACCATCTGATAATCCGATTGGACAAATGCTCGTTGATCAGGAGTCCCAGCGAACGTATCAGCACTTGATCGACTAAATAATAGAGCCCGAGTGCAAACAGCCCCCAGCCTATCCACCGCTTGCGATGCACCAGCTCTTCGACCAGCGGCTCATCCTTCAGCGGCTCCTTCCCGGCCTTGGCAATGAACTGTAACGAATCGAAGAAGCTATAGAACCATAAGAGCGGAATGAGAAACAAGAACAACGACAATCTCAGCGCATCCGTCAAGTACACCGTTAGTAGAAACGCTGCCATGAGCTGAAAGCCTCTCTTCTGCAAACCGAGATACATATGACCAGCGCCCGGGAACATGGAGAGGAGCACAGCGAGCATCTTATTCAACCCTCTGCCTTCTTGCCCATGCTGGAAATCCTCGAACACGGTACGGTCTACCAGCACCTCGCCGCGAGCCCTCTTGTTCGCCTGCTGCTGGTAATCAAACAGGCTGTATACCCAGATGAATGGTAGTCCGATTAACAGGAGCAGGAAGTCGTCTTCGAGAGCCATGGCGGTCATGAAGAACGCGAGTATGCCAAGGCCGAAGAAGAGGGCAACGAAGCCGAGTCCCCGCTGCATCAGCCCTAGCTGAAAGTGTCCGAGTCCGGGAATGAACGCAGCCATCAGGCTAAACGTGCGGTCTCTCTCCGCGGTAGCTGGATACATCTCTTCATGCCCAGCTCCATTCGAATTTATCCCGCCCTCCATAGACGGTCGTTGTCCCGCTCCGACCTGCCCTGCAGCACTGCTAGCGTGCTGCCCCCCGCTGCGATCACCTCGTCCAGCATCCCGCGTCGTCCGCTTGACGATGCTGAACATGCTGCCCAGCCAGATGAATAAAGCAAAGGCCAGCAGTACGATGGCTTCTCGCTCATAATACGCATACGAAGCAAACAACCCTACCCCCAGCACAAGCGATCCGAAGAAAGCCCCCGACAGGAACAGTCCCATCTTCCAACGTCCCATGTAGATATGCCCGAGTCCCGGAATTATCGAAAGCATAAACGCTGTAGCTTGATTTCTCTCGATCATCTCAATTCCCTCTCTCCCTTATCGATGTACAGTATTTGCTCGATCAGCCCTCTGGTGCGGTTCACCAGCTGCTCGGAGACGGATACATCGCGCTGCCTTGCATCCCCCTGCTGCTGCACCCGCTGCTCCAGCGCATCTGCGGTCTGTACGAATGCTTCGAACACACCCGAGCTCATCAGAACGATCGTGAGCACACAAGCCGCCGTATATTGAAAGAACGGATGCTGCCACCAATCCCGGAAGCGATTCCTTGGCCTAAGCGCCTCTGCCTCCTGCAGCGAAGCTTCTTCCTTATCGATAATCAGGCTGGACCGGTACTCCTCATGAGCGGTCATCGCGGCCCGACGTAGAGCATTCATATCCGGTGCTGGCCAATAGGCAGCCTCTATCTCCACCGAACGCATGTACAGCTCCAAACAGCTATCGCAAACGGCCAGATGCTCCTCCCATAAGGCTCGCTCCCGCTCCGGCAGCGTCCCCTTTACATACCGCATCCATAGCGCCTCTGATCCATGACTCATTCCCGGTCCCTCCTCCATGCTTTCCTCAGCAGCTGCTTTGCGCGATACAGCTTCGATTCCACCGTACGCAGCGGCATCTGCTGCTCCTCGGCAATCTCCTTCTGCGACTTCTCCTCCATATAGTACGCGTAGACGACATCCCTATAGTGCTGCGGCAACTTATCGACGCAGCGATGTACGTGCTCATGCTTCTCCTTGCTCAGAATCGACGTCTCTACGTCATTGTAGACCGACCCGCTGGTTGCTTCTATTCTACCTTCAAGCGGCTCCCATTCAGCGGTCAGCTGCTCCCTCTTCCGCTCCATCGCTCGCTTATAATCAATAGCTCGATTCACAGCGATGCGGGTAATCCAGGCCTTGAAGCCTTGATACCGGTATTGGGGGAGGGACGAGATGATTGTCATCAGCACTTCCTGCGTCACGTCCTCCGCATCCTTGCTTGAACGCAGCACGCCATAGACCGCTTGATAGAGATATGCCCCATAGCCGTCCACCAGCTCCTGGAACGCCTGCCGATCTCCGCCCTGCATGCGGGTAATCCACGCCTCCTCCGAACTACTAATGTCTCTCCCTCCCCCCCTGGAATAACCAAATCCGTGCTATCGGATTTGGTTATGGCAAGCCTCGAATTTGGCATGGCCAAATTGAGGGCCTACCTCGTCTCTCATCGGCCCCCCTGGAATAACCAAATCCGTGCCATCGGATTTGGTTATGGCAAGCCTCGAATTTGGCATGGCCAAATTGAGGGCCTACCTCGACTCTCATCGGAACCCCTGGAATAACCAAATCCGTGCCATCGGATTTGGTTATGGCAAGCCTCGAATTTGGCATGGCCAAATTGAGGGCCTACCTCGACTCTCATCGGAACCCCCCTGGAATAACCAATTCCGAGCTCCACCTATTCCTATAGACGCTGCTGCCACGCTTAAGTACTGCAATGATCCTGCATGTTCTACACAAAAAAACTCGCCGGTCCCAAGCCTGCAGCCATGCAAGCTTCAAACCGACGAGTATAAGGGAGTTCCAATGAGCTCTTACTTCAGCTTCTTCTTGAACGCCTGAATCTGCTCCGCCTGTCCGCTGACGAGCAGACGGTCTCCGCGGCGAATGAGCGTATTACCATGCGGAATGAGGAACGACTCTCCGCGATAGACGCGAAGTATAAGCAGGTCCGCAAGGAGCGGCAGCTTCCTCAGAAGCACCTCATCGTAAGCCGGATTGTCGACAACGATCTCACGCATCGAATCCGCATGCTCGGAGATGAGCTTAAGCGCGCTCGGATGCTCGATGAAGGCTCGCAGTACGGTGCTGGCCGCGTACAGCGTGGAGAATACGGTAAACCCTTCCTCCTGAATCGTACGCTGCAGCTGCGGGTCCTCGACGCGCACGATGAGACGCTTGCCCGTCTCGTCCTTCAAGCTGCGGGCGATCCGAATATTAATCGAATCATCCATCGTCGCCAGCACAATAATGTCAGCCTGGAACGCCCCCTCCTGGGTCAGCTCCTGCTCGGACAGGTTAGACAACAGCCTTAAGCTTTCCTTGCGAAGCCCAGACTCCCCATCCATCTGCGATTCGAGTCCACTCGTCGTGAACAGTCTCACCTCGAAGTCCGACTCCCGGCTCAGCTCCTGAGCTACCGTGATCGAGATATGGTTAGCCCCGATAATCGACACCGCTGGCCGCTTCGGCTCCTCCTGCGGAATCAGCTTATTGAAGATAACCGGGAACACGAGGCAGCTGAGCACTGCCACGACGATCAACGAGCCGTGAATCGCCTCGTCGATGATGCCAAGCTCCAGCGCGAGCGTAGACGCCGCAATGACCAAGCTCAGCGTAGAGGACAGCAGCACCCCGGAGCCGATGACCTGCTTCCAAGGATACCAGCGCTTGAGGACGAGCATCGGCACCATTTTGGACAAGAAGATGAAGAAGAGCAGCAGCGGTATTAAGAGCAGTACCTTCGAATCGCTGAAGACGTGGCCGAGCTCCAGATTGACCCCAACCATGACGAAGAAGATTGGAATCAGGAAGCCGTAGCCGAACGATTCGAGCTGATGAACGAATTCCTTCTTCGGCATTAAGAGCGAGACGACGACGCCAGCCATGAAGGCGCCCAGTATGTTCTCCGCACCCAGCGACTCTGACAGGAAGACGAACACGAGAATGAGCGTGAAGATTGCTCTTGTACCAAATTGAATCGTGCCTTGGCTGAGGGCGTCGAACCACTTTTTCGATGTAAATCGGCGAATCAATAGGTAGATAATGTAAATTAATACGAAGAACAGTAACAAGAGCCCCATCTTCGTCAAATTTCGCGACAACCAGCTGACGTAGAACGCGAGGAAGATCATCGTCACGAAGTCCGCCAGCACTGTAATGAGCAGCAGCGTCTGTCCTAAAGGCTGGTTCAGCAGCCCCTTCTCCTTCAGAACCGGGACGACGACGCCGAGTGAAATCGTACCGATAATGAGCGTCATCAAAAATACGCGGTCTACAAGCCCCATCATGCTCAATACGAGCGACAGCAGCCCGGAGACGACGAATATTCCGATGAATATAATGACCGCTGTGCTGAATGGCTTCATTCCTCCGGCTGACGACGAATCGGTCTTACCCTTGAATGCGGAGAAGTCGATCTCAAGACCGCTCAAGAACATCAGATAAATAAATCCAAGCAAAGACAGCAGATGAAGCCATGGATCGTCACCGACGAGGTTTAACCCGCTTTTACCAATGAGCAAGCCGACCGCAATCTCAACGACGACAACGGGAAGCAAGCGCAGCTTGAGATGGTACAGCACCATCGGGACTAAGAAGGACACCAATACGACGAGAATTAAGCTTGTAATTGAACCAGATTCTGCATGCTCCATATCATCTCACCTCCAGCTTGTGTATTTTTCCCCATTTTACGAAATTATGTTCATTCGATGCAATCTTGCATGTTATCGCTTTTCGCGCGAACTTATCCTGTGCTATAATCAATCTGCTGTGAATCTTCACCAGTCCCCGTAGCTCAACAGGATAGAGCAGTCCTCTCCTAAAGGACAGATAGTGGTTCGAGTCCTCTCGGGGACGTCCTATGTATAAGCTTGGCCTCGCTATCGCACAATACGATTGAGGTGATAAGCGATGAATCGCAACCAGAAGCAAGACCAGACCGAAAAAATTTATGTATTTAACAACGAAGGCATCAATGATGTGAAGGAAGATGCTACAGGAGCGAGCGAAGCTTCGAGCAGCAGCGTACAGCAACCGAACTCCAAGAGCTCTGCGTCCCGGCAACGTCAAAATTAAAAAGCCCGCCAAGCCTGTATCCTCCGTACGTAGACCGGATACAGGCTTTTTGATATGCGGCTTACCGCAGCGCTTCCCCCGAATCTCTTACTCAGGTCTGGTCAGCACCCACGGTCCGTCCGCTGTAATCGCAACCGTATGCTCGAACTGTGCTGACAAGCTGCCATCCATCGTCTTCGCCGTCCATCCGTCGAAATCAATGAACATGTCGAACTTACCTGCGTTGATCATCGGCTCGATTGTGAATACCATTCCTTCCTGTAGACGGAAGCCGCGGCCCGGCTTGCCTGCATGTGGGTAGTTCGGCTCCTCGTGCATCGAACGGCCGATGCCATGTGCGACAAGGTCACGAACGACAGAGAACCCGGCGTCCTCGGCATGCTTCTGAATGGCATGCACGACGTCTCCAATCCGATTTCCGACCACAGCCTGCTTGATCGCGAGCTCCAGACATTCCCTCGTTACCTTCACCAGACGCTCTGCCAGCGGTGAGATACGGCCAACAGCGTACGTTTCGCACGTGTCGGCACACCAGCCGTTGTAGCGGCAGACGATATCGATCTTCACGATATCCCCCTCCTGCAGAGGCTCTCGATTCGGAAACCCGTGTGCGATCACATCGTTGACGGAGGCACAGGTGGCCGCCGGGAACCCTTTGAAGCCCTTCGTTACCTGCTCCGCCCCATGCTTCGTTATGTAAGCCTCAGCGAAGTCGTTAATTTCCATTGTCGTAATTCCAGGACGAATCATCTTCGCTATTTCTTTATGGCAGTTTGCAAGTATAATTCCGGCCTTGCGCATTGCCATCATGTCTTCCTTTGATTTTAGAATGACCACTGTTGTTCCCCTTTTCTATAGAGTTTCTTTATTGTACGCTATTTTACACCAAAATGACCACTTACACGGAACGTCATTTCAACCGAATAATTGATAAAAAACTTCAGTAGCGTTGCATAAAAACTAACACGCGAACAGATTGGACAAATTGTGCTATTATTGTAATAAATAGGTCGTACTCTGTAACAAAAAACTCCTAAAATTAGGGTAACAGGTAGCCCTGTCCAAATCCCTAACTTAGGAGATACGCATGGACAAGGATACACTATTTTCTGCATTTGGTAAATGGGTTGCACCAATAAATCCAAACATCATCCCGAATTGGCAAAGCACGACTACGCTCGACCGTTATGTGAAAAAGCTCGACACCTTAGTCTTTCTGTACATCTTCATCGAAGCACAGTTAGAGAAGCGAAAGGGTCTTCGTTCCATCATGCGAAAGCTGGAGCACGACGAGGAATTTCAAAAGCAACTCGGCATTGCTTCGATCAGTGCATCCCAGTTGTCCCGTAAAAATAATCAACTGGACCCAGAAGTACTTCAAGCCATCCTTTGTAATCTCATTACACAGTTGCATCGAGATGCTAGGCCGATATCAGGGCGCATCGGAACGGTCAAGATTATAGACTCTTCTACGATCAGCGTTTGCCTACAGCGGTATAAATGGGCGACTTTCCGAAAAACGAAAGCAGGCGTGAAACTGCACCTGCGAGTGGCATTTGCTGACCCCGACCATGTTTATCCGGATAAGGCAGTGGTTACGCCTGCAAGGCCCGCAGACCGCAGCCAAATGGACGTCCTGATCGATGAGTCGGACGTCACGTATCTGATGGACCGCGGGTATCTGGACTACGGCAAATACGACAGTTACTGCGAGCGTGGCATTCGATTCGTATCACGATTAAAGGACAATGCTGTTGTCGAAGAAGTGGAAGAACTTTCGGTGAACACAGATTCAGACATCATCCGCGATGTCAAAGTCGTGCTAGGCAAAGCTCACAAGCGCATGCAGCACCCCCTTCGTATGATCGTCACCACAGACGGTCGCGGTAATGAGGTCCGTATCATTACGAATCGGTTCGACCTGACGGCAGAAGAGCTTGGTGACCTGTATCGTAGCCGCTGGCAGATCGAGATGTTCTTCCGGTGGGTCAAGCAGAACCTGAAGCTAACCTGTTTTTACGGTGACAGCGAGAACGCAGTGATGAATCAGATTTGGATCTGTTTAATTGCATACTGCTTGCTGCTGCTTATGAAGCTAGAACTGGGAACGAGTCGAACGTTAACGGAACTCATTGAGGCTTTGAAAGAACTCATGTGGCAACCGTGGCTGAGGATGGTCGCAGCAGTAGAGCGAAAACCAAGTCGAACTTCGAGAGGGCGACAGAAGAAACAGAAAGACCAGTAAGTCGCCTAAGTCGAAAAAAACCAATCATCAACTTGAAAAGGATGAATATTACAAATGGACAGCAACTGCCTGTTTCAGGGGTACCCCGTAAGTTTTTGGCCCTTGGAATTTGAAAACTAATTTCTGAATATTCCACCATTTTAGATGTCATGATTTATGCAACGCTACTGAAAAAACTTATTAAGTTTTGCTAAAACGTTCATTTTATTAATAACACATGGTAAAATAAGGAGTGAACTCGACATTTTCATATTTCGGGGTGGGAACGGATGCCGGCAAACACTTATTACATCATTTACGATGAGTTTTCAATTTCCATTTGCACGGTGCTGGATGATGTTTGTGATGCAATTGCCGGTGGTGCTCAATTATACGGCTATACAGACGATGAAGCGATGGCTCAGCTGCTGCTGAAGGAATGCTTTCAGATTGTAGAGCGGAACAGCTAGACAGCTCCTACTTACCAGCCTCATGATTACACCTGGGATTCCTTGACAAAAAAAGCCTCTTACCGAATCGGTAAGAGGCTTTTTTTCTTTCGATATTAACCTTCTCCGTTATTATGACGGCTATGATTCTCATTCTTCACACGCTTAGAACCTGGCTTCGGGCCTGTACGTTGACGCTGCTCGTCTTGATTCTCTTGTCCGCTTGGCGGGTTAACTGGCTGTGGAATATCTTTTGGCATCGTCGGCACCTCCTCAAGTTCTATTATTGTTTATCTAAGAGTGCAGATGGACGTGCATGCTTATGGTCATGATTCAACGCATCCTGATGACGGTGATCATTCGTCTGCTGCTGAACCTGCTGAGCCTGATGGCTGTTAACGGCCACATGCTCCAGATCCTTGACGACATTCTGAAGGTTTTTGTCCACATCGCTCTTATTCTTCGTCATGGCGCTTCCCCCTATCGGCTTGTTAACGCATGTAGCTGCTGGGCGCATTCATGAAGATGGCGAATGTAATCGTCGACCATCGTCTGAATGATTGTCGTGCGCTCATCCACACTGACGTTATCCCGTTCCACGTCAATCAGCTCGACCTTCACTTCTCGAGCGTCCACATACGTGCACTTGAAGTCGAAGCTGTACAGGTTGCGGCCGGCCGTTACAATATGCACGCGCAGTGCGTTCGTCTCTGCCTCGTCAGGTAGCACCTCTGCTTTATCAGACGTATTCAGTACCATAGGCAGTGTACGATTCCAGGCTGCTGCAAGCTCCTGCTGGTTGATGCTCAGCTTGTCGGAATGACTCATCTTTAACACCTCCATGACTTAAAGTGCGTTTCGTCATGGCATCCTATACGCTGTACCCCTGGCGTAGCGCTAACTAATATTCGGTAAGCTGCGATCTCTCAATGGGATAAAAAACGTTTCCTCAATTTCATCCGCTGGCAGAGGCCGACTGTAGTAATAGCCTTGAATCTCCTTACAGTCGTGATTGATCAATATATCCAGCTGCTCCCGTGTCTCAATTCCTTCTGCAATGACGTCCATGTTCAAATGCTGTGCCATCGATATAATGGTGGCGACGATTGCTTTATCGTTATCGTTACTCGCTATATCTCGAATGAAGGAGCGATCAATCTTCAGCTTTTGTATAGGAAGCATTCTCAAGTAGCTAAGGGAGCTGTAGCCTGTGCCGAAGTCATCTAAGCTTATTCTTATACCTATTGCTGTTAATTGTCTGAGAATATCGCTAGAGATGTTCTCATCCATCATCATGCTTTCCGTAATTTCAAGCTCCAAGTACTGCGGCTCTAGACCGGTTTGTTTCAATACCGCTTGGATGGTGTCAGTAAGACTAGCTTGATGGAACTGTTGAGACGATAGGTTGACCGATACCGGGATGAGAGGTCCACCGGCATTATGCCATCTCTTCATCTGTGAGCATGCTTCTCTCAGTACCCATTCGCCTAGCTCATAGATCATTCCGGTTTCTTCTGCTATCGGTATAAATAAGCTTGGAGAGACCATCCCCTTCTCCGGGTGGTTCCAGCGGACAAGCGCCTCAATGCCAACCATACATCCGTCCTTCGTCCGAACCTGCGGCTGATAATAGACCGTCAGCTGCTGCTCAGCAATCGCACGTCTCAGCTCTGACTCCAGCTCGATTTTTTGCTGCAGCTGCGCATTGAGCTGTCCGGTGTAGAACTGGAAGCCGTTCTTCCCGTTCTTCTTCACCTCATACATCGCCGTATCCGCATGCTTCAACAGCTGCTCGGCATCCTGTCCATCCTGAGGATATATCGCGATGCCAATACTTGCGGATACGTAGAAGTCGCTCTCCTTCAGTCGATACGGCACCGCGATCTCGGCGATAATTCGTTCCGCGAGCTTGGCAAGCTCATCTGCTTCATAATTTTGGCTGCACAGCACGGTGAATTCATCTCCACCCATACGCGCTAATGTGACAGACATATGCTGGATTGCTCGAAGAATACGGTTGCTCACCTCTTGAAGGAATATATCTCCGTACGTATGGCCTAGAGAATCATTAATTAATTTGAATCGATCTATATCGAGCACCATGACGGAGAATCGTTCAACCTTGCGCTCAATCAGCTTGAGTAATTGTTCATTAAGCATGCGTCGGTTCGGAAGTCCTGTTAATTCATCATGAAAGGCAAGAAGCTGGACCTTTTCCTTGGAATTCTTTTCTTCAGAAATATCTTTGGCAATAATGTAACTGCCGACGACCTCTCCACCAATCTCAACGGGGACGTTAATGACGTGGAGGTCCAGTCTTGTACCGTTCGGATGCAATATAGCCGTTGAATAGCTTCTGATTTCCCCCTCTAACGCCCGGAAGAACATCTCTCGCGTCTCCTCTTGCTCTTCCTTTACGATATAAGGAAACAGGTTATCGATTGTCTGGTTATGGAACCATTCGCCGTGTAGTCCCGTTAATTTCTCAGCAGCCTTGTTGAAGTTCAGTATTCGGTAAGAGGTATCAATGGAAATAATTGCGTCTTGGTTGTTCTCGAATAACGACCTGTACCATTTCTCACGCTGCGCAATTTCAGAATCTTGCTTGGAGAACCGATTGGAGATGTAGATGCCGAACAAGGAAAGCCCTAGCGTCAATAAGGTGCCTGTCGAGATCATATAAGCAAGAAGCTTATGGTCCAATAATAGGCCATCCTGAAGCTCAAGCGTTTGCCTCACTTTGAAGCTGGCCGCATGCATGCCCGTGTAGTGCATCCCGACAACAGCCGCTCCCATGATGAAGCCGCTGCATATCTTCTTCCAGCTAAGTCTGCTCTCGCTCTCCTTGCGGAAGTAGAAGGCTAGCCACAACGCAGCTATAGAAGCAATGATGGCGATTATTACGGATAGCATCACGTACCCGTAATGATACATAATCTCAATCTGCATCGCAGCCATTCCGATATAATGCATCGCTGATATGCCCGCGGCGAGTAATAGCGCCCCGACCAGTAGCTGAGGCATTGTCATTTGCTTGCTTCGACCAACGACGAGTAGAGCTAGGAACGATGCCACAACGACAACGACGACAGATGAAATGACGGTAAACATGTTATATGCAACCGAAACGTCGAGCGAGAAGGCTAGCATACCGACGAAATGCATCGACCATACCCCAAGACCCATCGCCAGTGCACCAAACATGGTCCAGAGCCACCGATGATGACCTTCAGACGTCGTAATTCGACCTACTAAGTCGAGAACGGTATAAGAAGCGACTACCGCAACCGCATACGAGAATAACACCAATGTAAGATCGTAAGATCCATGAACGTGCTCCACACACATTCCCCTCATTTCAGCCAAAATGTATCCATTCATTATTCATGTCTGTATGGTTCGTTTTAACATACAACCATAGTTAAATTCTATTTTATGGCAAGCACATTAGAGGCAACCGCTGTTTACGTTAACTTAACGTAAATTATTTATATTCATGAAGACAACCTCCCGTTCACAATTCACGCTCATGCCTTTACCAAAGTAAACAAAAAACGACCCCGAAGGGTCGTTTGTATTGTATGTATGGCGGAGAGGGTCGGATGCGGCCGATGCTTACCATCCTTCTTCGGAATGTATTGGCGCTTTACGGGTTGTTCACGATAGTTCCCCCTCTCTAAGAAGGCGCTGACATCCGTACACGAAGAATACCTTTACTTGCTTCTCAATGTCGGCTAACGTTACTCCGTCAATCCCAGCCGATCCGTTCGGTTGCTGCCTCTCAAGTCTACCGGGTTAACTGCCTGCGGTCTTCTACGTGCGGAGGCTCCTCCATCCACCCGTGCTTGATCATAAGCTGTCCTCCTTCCTTCAGAAAAGGTACGATCTTTCGCGCAAGCAGCGCCATCGTAACTGGCAGGTCGCTTCTTAAACTGAATGCACCACCCAGCGCATTGCTACCTAAGCCGAAAGCTGTTAATAAATTGGTCAAATAAAGCATTAGCTTGTCGGAAAATGGTGCAACCCTCGAAGCGGTCGCTTTCCCTGCATGTGTAGCAGGCGGCTCGATGAAATCATCCCTTAGATATTCGCCCAAGGTCGTCTCCACATGCTTTGATAATTCCATACCTGTAATAAAATATTGCCGCACCTCCGGATGATCAGCGACCTGAGCGAAGCCAATCATCAATTGCATGCCAGTCAAATTCGTCTCGATGGCATGGTGAATCAATGATATCTCAATCGCATTCAGGGCACGTTTCTCCTTGAATAACGAATTTCCGTTCAAATAATCGTGGTTAACGATGTAATGAACCTCCTTAGGCAGAGACATGTAAGGTGAACGCGCTAGCACGCCTCTTTCCAATAACAGCTCTGTACATGCATTGAAGCTTTCTAGGGACTGTGCGGTCGCCTTGTTAAAAAACTGTCGAATATCACTCCTGTAAGACATCGTCGAGTAGACCGCGAAAAGATTCGTCTCGATTTTGCTCATCATATGCATAAACATCAGATCGTATTGGTAATCAAATAATTTGGGCGCACCATTATACACATCCTTCTCGGTGAAGCCGTGTGGAATGACGGCTCCTTCCGCTCGGAACAAGTCACGAATGGCCGCTGCGGTTTGTTCGGATTGATCGTATGCCTTCTGAAAAACAGTTCGAGTCTCTTCATCCGCATGCTCCAAAAAATGCTCAAGCAAACGGAGCAGCATCGTTTTTTCCTGATACGTCATCCATAGATTTCCGAATTCTGTTGATGTCAGCGGGATCATATTCGTGTTCATAACAGCCCCTCCTCAAACAAAGCTTTACTTATGGTTTGCATGAACATTGGGGTTTATTCGGCTGCTCCCTACGTATTTTCACTAGAGGCGACGGCGGCCGCGTCCATCAGCCGTCCGAACCGTTGGCTCGCCCAAGGGATGCCTGCACCTGCCGAGTCCTCGCGCGACCGGACTTGCACCGACTAGAAGATGCGTGCTTTAGCTGGCACGCCTCCATACCAAAAAACGACCCCGAAGGGTCGTTTGTATTGTATGTATGGCGGAGAGGGTGGGATGCGGCCTTTCAGGCCGACTGCGATGTATTCCTATCGAAGCTATGCTCCGACGAACCTGCTCTCGTTCTCATCCCACCCTCATGTCCTCCATACCAAAAAACGACCCCGAAGGGTCGTTTGTATTGTATGTATGGCGGAGAGGGTGGGATTCGAACCCACGGAGGCTTGCACCTCGGCGGTTTTCAAGACCGCTGCCTTAAACCACTCGACCACCTCTCCGGGTGACAAATAGCATTGTATCACACTTAATCAATGAGATTCAAGCGCTACTTTTTGCTGATTCGCTCAATTCCACCCATATAAGGTCGCAGCGCCTCGGGAATTAATACGCTTCCGTCGTCCTGCTGGAAGTTCTCCAAGATGGCAGCGACGGTACGGCCGATCGCAAGACCTGAGCCGTTCAGCGTATGCACGAATTCCGGCTTCGCCTTCTGGTCGCGACGGAATCGAATGTTCGCACGACGAGCTTGGAAGTCTTGGAAGTTGCTGCAGGAGCTAATTTCCCGATAAGACTGACCGCTCGGCAGCCATACCTCAAGATCATACGTCTTCGAGGACGTGAAGCCGAGGTCTCCCGTACACAAGGCCATAACCCGATAAGGCAGATTCAGCAGCTGAAGCACCTTCTCTGCATCGGACGTAAGCTTCTCCAGCTCCTCATTCGAGCTCTCCGGCGTCGTAAGCTTCACCAGCTCAATCTTATTGAATTGGTGCTGTCGAATCAAGCCGCGCGTATCGCGGCCAGCAGAGCCGGCCTCCGAACGGAAGCAAGCGCTGTAAGCGACATAATGCTTCGGCAAGTCCTCAAGCGTCAAGATATCATCCCGATGGTAATTCGTTACCGGAACTTCGGCTGTAGGGATCAGATAATAATCCAGACCGTCCAGCTTGAAGACGTCCTCTTCGAACTTCGGAAGCTGCCCTGTGCCCATCAAGCTGTCGCGATTGACGATAAGCGGAGGCAGCATCTCCTCATAGCCATGCTGATCCGCGTGCAGGTCCATCATGAAACTATACAGAGCACGCTCCAGACGAGCGCCTAAGCCTTTATAGAACACAAATCGCGAGCCCGTTACTTTAGCAGCTGCTTCGAAATCGATAATATCAAGCTGCTGCGCGATCTCCCAATGCGGCTTAGGCTCGAAGGAGAACGACGGTACGTCTCCAATTCGGCGCAGCTCCACATTCTCTTCTTCGCTGTGTCCGATCGGTACATTGTTCTGAGGGACGTTAGGAATTGCAAGAATAATCGTATCGAGCTCGGCTTCCAGCTCACGAATCTCTTCATCGAGCTGCTTAATCCGGTCGCCGACGACCTTCATCTCCTCGATTAAGTGATCTGCATTTTCCTTCGCCTTCTTCAGCTGTGCCACTTCCTGCGACACCACGTTACGGCGGTTCTTCAGCTGCTCGACTTCCTGTAGCAGCTCTCTGCGCTTCGTGTCCAGCTCGGTGAAGCGGTCCAGCTCCTCAATTATTTTCCCCCGATTCGCCATCGCCTGCTTGACGAGCTCCAGGTCGCTCCGCAGCAATTTCACATCTAACAAGACAGACCCCTCCTACCTCGTCTCCCGTACCATGTCTATAAAATACGCATGCATCCGCTCATCATCAGTCAGCTCCGGATGAAAGGAAGTCGCGAGCAAGTTCCCTTGTCTTGCAGCAACGATAGAGCCCTGATACTCCGCCAGCACATCTACAGACTCACCTACTGCTTCGATCAGCGGAGCTCGTATGAAGACAGCTCGTACATCTTCAGCAATCCCCTTAATAGGCAGATCGGTCTCGAAGCTCTCCCGCTGTCTGCCGAATGCATTACGAGCAACTTGAATATCCATTAAGCCAAGATGCGACTCCTCTTGACCAATAATATCTTTAGCCAGTACGATCAGCCCCGCGCATGTGCCAAAAATCGGCTTGCCCTGACGCGAATAATCGCGCAGGGCATCGATGAAACCGTACGTTCTCATCAGCTTGCCAATTGTCGTGCTTTCACCGCCAGGAATGATAATGCCATCGATCTCATCAAGCTGCTCCGGCCGTTTCACTGCAACACCTTCACCGCCGGCCTTCACCACCATGCCGATATGCTCGGCAACCGCGCCTTGAAGCGCCAATATTCCGATCTTCATCGTCTCAACCTCTTCCCGCCAGCTGCCCAAGCTATCGTGCTGCTTACCAGCCGCGCTCCTGCATACGCTCGGAGGTTTGCAGCTTCGAAATTTCAATCCCCTTCATTGGGGTACCCAAGTTTTTGGAAATATTTGCAATCAGCTCGTAGTCTGTGTAGTGTGTCGTTGCTTCAACGATCGCCTTCGCGAACTTCTCCGGGCTGTCCGATTTGAAGATACCAGAGCCAACAAATACGCCGTCCGAGCCCAAATGCATCATCAGCGCAGCATCCGCAGGTGTTGCAACTCCGCCAGCTGCGAAATTCACTACTGGCAATCTGCCTGTCTCATGCACTTGAAGGAGCAGCTCGTAAGGTGCGCCCAAGTTTTTCGCTTCAGCCATAAGCTCGTCCTTCGACAAGCTCTGTACTTTACGGAGCTGACCCGTAATCATACGCATATGACGAACTGCTTCGACGATATTGCCTGTTCCCGGCTCGCCCTTCGTACGAAGCATGGATGCTCCTTCACCGATACGACGAAGCGCTTCGCCCAGATCTCTTGCTCCGCACACGAACGGTACTGTGAATTGCTTCTTATCTATATGAAACACTTCATCAGCCGGAGTAAGCACTTCGCTCTCGTCAATATAGTCTACACCCATCGACTCAAGCACCTTGGCTTCTACGTAGTGGCCGATACGCGCTTTAGCCATAACTGGAATGGATACAACCTTCATAACCTCTTCCACGATTGTTGGGTCAGCCATACGAGCTACGCCGCCTGCTGCTCGAATATCCGAAGGAACACGCTCAAGCGCCATAACAGCAGATGCGCCCGCTGCTTCTGCAATTCGCGCTTGCTCCGCATTCATAACGTCCATAATGACGCCGCCCTTTTGCATTTCAGCCATACCTTTTTTTACGCGAGATGTACCTGTTTCCATTATCCGATTCCTCCTGATTACTAGCCTTGATTGACACGCTCCATATTTGAAAACTAACTAAAGAAATATTTTACATGAACTGTTCTAAATGTACAAGCTATATCCTTGCAGGAAAGGGCAGCTTACTTGCTGCCCGAAATCGTATCTACGAAGAAGTCCTTGATCGCTCGGAAAAACAATCGGAACCAGCCTGCCTTCTCCACAGCCTCTGTTGCAATCAGATTGACGCTGTAATCTTGCCCTCCGAACGATACTTTAGCCTTACCGACCACTTGCCCCTTCTCAATCGGTGCGATGAGCTTATCTTCCTCTAGAGCTGCCGCAGACACCTGGAACTGATCGGCTGGCGTACCCTTCTTTGCAATCAGTGTGAGGCCTGTTTCGGTCACAACTGATACCTGTAGCTCCACACCTTTTTTAATATTTACAGCTTTCAAGGAATCTATTTCAGACTTTGCCGTCAGCACGGTCTTCGCCTCGAAGTTGTTGAAGCCATAATCGAGCAGCTTGCGTGTTTCCAAGAAGCGGCTTTCTTCCCTTGGTGTTCCCATAACAACACTGATCAAGCGCAGCCCATTACGCTCGGCCGTACCTGTGAAGCAATACTTAGCCTCCCTCGTATGTCCTGTCTTCAGCCCATCGAGACCTTCATAAGCGTATTTGGCCAAGTATTTGTTGCTCTTATTATCGGCCAGCATCCAGTTCCAATTGACCATGGGTTCTGGGTCCTTTTCCCGAAACTTGCGTGTCGGTATTTTCGTATAATCCAGCGTGTTCTTATGCTTCGTAATGATATTACGTGCGATAATGGCAGCATCTCTGGCACTTAGCATCGTTTCGCCTTGTACCTCCTTCGGCGCATGCTTCCCCATATCGGCCCGAGACAACCCGGTTGAATTAATGAAGTTCGCTTCCGGAGATAACCCGAACTCCTTCGCCTTCTCATTCATCAGCTTCGCGAACGCTTCCTCTGAGCCTGCAAGATGCTCGGCAAGGGCAATCGTTGCATCATTCGAGGAGTAGATCGACATCGCCGCGAACATATTGTCTACGGTTGCTTGCTCGTTTAGCGCCAACAGCTGGCCGGAGCCAATCGCATCAGAGGCCGCCTCCGTCGTATTCACCATATCTGACAACTGAATTTTACCACTGTTCACTGCGTCCATAACTAAATATTCCGTCATCATCTTAGCCATACTGGCCGGAGGTAATGCTTGATCAGCGTTAAATTCGTACAAGATTTGCCCTGTGGTCGCTTCCATCAAGATCGCGGAAGATGCATTTAGCTGTAGATCTGCGGTATTCGTATTAGCGGCACTTGCTTGCTCAGGCTGTGTTAGGGCTAGGGTCGTATTCAACACAAGTGTAGCGGCAATTACAGTACAAATACGTTTCACTTTAAAAAGCAATCCTCTCACTCCTATGGCAAATGATGTATGAATTAAGATCGTTCTTATTTTACCACAATGACAGCTACATCGTAAAAAAACGCGAAAACCTCTGACACGGCTTTCTCAATCAGCTTGAGCCGTGCAGAGGTTATTGCTTTGATGCTTATGATAACGGCTAAGCCGCCTTAGGTAAGCTGATATTCAATACTATAAGGAATAGTTAGGTGCTTCCTTCGTAATTTGCACATCATGAGGGTGACTTTCGCGAAGTCCTGCACCCGTAATACGTACGAAGGTCGTATCGTTAATCAGAGAAGGAATTGTAGGTGCTCCACAGTATCCCATACCAGAGCGAAGGCCACCTACGAGCTGATACAGCGTATCTGCCAGTGGTCCTTTATAAGGAACGCGGCCTTCAATACCTTCAGGTACAAGCTTGCTCTCGTTCTCCTGGAAGTATCGATCCTTACTGCCCTCTTTCATCGCACCCAATGAGCCCATTCCACGGTACACCTTGAAGCGACGTCCTTGATAAATCTCCGACTCGCCTGGGCTCTCCTCGGTCCCAGCAAACAAGCTACCGATCATTACCGCACTGGCACCTGATGCGATTGCTTTCGTTACGTCGCCAGAGTACTTAATTCCACCATCCGCGATAATCGGTACATTATAGTCTCTAGCTACACTTGCACAGTCATAGATCGCTGTAATTTGCGGTACGCCGATACCTGCAATGACCCGTGTCGTACAGATGGAGCCCGGACCGATACCGACCTTAACCATAGAAGCTCCAGCCTCGATCAGATCGCGTGTACCGTCTCCAGTAGCTACATTACCCGCAATAATAGGAAGCTCCGGATATTGGGCGCGAATCGCCTTCACTGTATTGAGAATATTGATATGATGCCCGTGTGCAGAATCAACTACGACGACATCAATGCCTGCTTCCACGAGTGCAGCCGTACGCTCCATTACATCCTTCGACACCCCTACAGCCGCACCAACAAGCAGACGCCCATGCTGGTCCTTCGCTGCGTTCGGGAATTGAATGGCCTTCTCAATATCCTTAATTGTAATCAGACCTTTGAGGATCATGTTGTCATCCACGAGAGGCAGCTTTTCGATCTTATGCTTCTGAAGAATACCCTCCGCCTGTTGAAGTGTCGTTCCTACAGGTGCTGTTACCAGGTTATCCTTCGTCATCACATCGCTGATCTTGATGGAGTAGTCATGCACGAACCGAAGGTCGCGGTTAGTCAGTATGCCGACAAGCTTCCGATTCTCATCACAGATCGGTACTCCAGAGATCCGGTACTTCGCCATAACTTCTTCAGCGTCATATACATGATGATCAGGAGTCAGGGAGAAAGGATTCGTAATAACGCCGCTCTCCGAGCGCTTCACCCGATCGACTTCCTCCGCCTGCTGGGAGATCGGCATATTTTTATGAATAATTCCGATGCCACCTTCTCTGGCCATTGCAATCGCAAGCTTCGATTCCGTAACTGTATCCATCGCCGAGCTGATAAAAGGAATGTTCAGCTTAAGCTTAGGTGTGAGCTCAGTGGAAATGTCGATTTCTTTACCGAACACATTAGACTTACGAGGTACAAGCAATACGTCATCGAACGTAAGCCCTTCTTTTGCAAATTTAGACTCCCACACGTAATAAATCCTCCTTCATATGTACCTGCCGAAATATATTATTGCAATCTTACCAAAATGCCAATTTTCATGTCAAGCTAAAAACAGCCGCTCTACATGATTGATGAGCGCTGTCACTAAACGTACATATTGAGTATTACCTATTATGCTAAAAAAGAGCCCCACTGATTATAACTTCAATCAGTGGGGCTCTTTACTCGCTTGGCGACGTCCTACTCTCCCGGGACCCTGCGGTCCAAGTACCATCGGCGCTGGAAGGCTTAACGGTCGTGTTCGGGATGGGTACGCGTGGTTCCCTTCCGCCATCATCACCAAACCGGATTTTTATGCTGACATCACTTCTTCGAGATTCGACAATAAAATATCCAACCTTGAAAAGGACATGCAGCTTAAAACTCAAGGCGACTTGCACCTTGAAAACTGGATACGAAACTCAAGCACGCTGATGCTCTATATTAGCTTTTGCTTACGAAGTACGTTTACTTCGTAAACGTTGTAGGATAAGCCCTCGACCGATTAGTATTCGTCAGCTACACACGTTACCGTGCTTACACCCCGAACCTATCAACCTCGTCGTCTACAAGGGGTCTTACATATTGGGAAATCTCATCTTGAGGGGGGCTTCACGCTTAGATGCTTTCAGCGCTTATCCCGTCCGTACTTGGCTATCCAGCCGTGCTCCTGGCGGAACAACTGGTACACCAGCGGTACGTCCATCCCGGTCCTCTCGTACTAAGGACAGCTCCTCTCAAATTTCCTACGCCCGCGACAGATAGGGACCGAACTGTCTCACGACGTTCTGAACCCAGCTCGCGTACCGCTTTAATGGGCGAACAGCCCAACCCTTGGGACCTACTTCAGCCCCAGGATGCGATGAGCCGACATCGAGGTGCCAAACCTCCCCGTCGATGTGGACTCTTGGGGGAGATAAGCCTGTTATCCCCAGGGTAGCTTTTATCCGTTGAGCGATGGCCCTTCCATACGGTACCACCGGATCACTAAGCCCGACTTTCGTCCCTGCTCGACCTGTTTGTCTCGCAGTCAAGCTCCCTTATGCCTTTGCACTCTGCGAATGATTTCCAACCATTCTGAGGGAACCTTAGGGCGCCTCCGTTACATTTTAGGAGGCGACCGCCCCAGTCAAACTGCCCACCTGACACTGTCCCCATACCGGTTCACGGTACCAGGTTAGAACTCCGATACGATCAGGGTGGTATCCCAACGGCGCCTCCACCGAAGCTGGCGCTCCGGCTTCTCAGGCTCCCACCTATCCTGTACAGATCGTACCAAAGTCCAATATCAAGCTGCAGTAAAGCTCCATGGGGTCTTTCCGTCTTGTCGCGGGTAACCTGCATCTTCACAGGTATTAAAATTTCACCGGATCTCTCGTCGAGACAGCGCCCAAGTCGTTACGCCATTCGTGCGGGTCAGAATTTACCTGACAAGGAATTTCGCTACCTTAGGACCGTTATAGTTACGGCCGCCGTTTACTGGGGCTTCGGTTCACAGCTTCGGATTACTCCTAACCGCTCCCCTTAACCTTCCAGCACCGGGCAGGCGTCAGCCCGTATACTTCGCCTTGCGGCTTCGCACAGACCTGTGTTTTTGCTAAACAGTCGCTTGGGCCTTTTCACTGCGGCCCCCTCGGGCTATTCACCCTACCGAGGCACCCCTTCTCCCGAAGTTACGGGGTCATTTTGCCGAGTTCCTTAACGAGAGTTCTTCCGCGCGCCTTAGCATGCTCTGCTCGCCTACCTGTGTCGGTTTGCGGTACGGGCACCTTCTCCCTGGCTAGAGGCTTTTCTTGGCAGCTTGAACTCATGACCTTCGGTACTTTTATTTCCCTCCCCATCACAGCTCAGCCTTACGGTTAGCGGATTTGCCTACTAACCAGCCTTGCTGCTTGGACGGACATCCATCAGTCCGCGTCACTATCCTTCTGCGTCACCCCATTGCTCATAACGGTTCACGGTGGTACAGGAATTTCAACCTGTTGTCCTTCGACTACGCCTTTCGGCCTCGCCTTAGGTCCCGACTTACCCTGAGCGGACGAGCCTTCCTCAGGAACCCTTAGGCTTACGGCGGATCAGATTCTCACTGATCTTTTCGTTACTCATACCGGCATTCTCACTTGTATGCAGTCCACCAGTCCTCACGATCTAGCTTCTACCCGCATACAACGCTCCCCTACTGCCCTTAATGGACCCATAGCTTCGGTGGTGTGTTTAGCCCCGTTACATTTTCGGCGCAGAGTCACTCGACCAGTGAGCTATTACGCACTCTTTAAATGGTGGCTGCTTCTAAGCCAACATCCTGGTTGTCTGTGCAACTCCACATCCTTTCCCACTTAACACACACTTGGGGACCTTAGCTGATGATCTGGGCTGTTTCCCTCTTGACAATGGATCTTAGCACTCACTGTCTGACTCCCGGGTATACGTATGCGGCATTCAGAGTTTGACTGGACTTGGTAACCCTTGGCGGGCCCCGCACCCAATCAGTGCTTTACCTCCGCTACGCTAATCCCGAGGCTAGCCCTAAAGCTATTTCGGGGAGAACCAGCTATCTCCGAGTTCGATTGGAATTTCTCCCCTACCCCCACCTCATCCCCGAATTTTTCAACATTCGTGGGTTCGGGCCTCCAGTGCGTGTTACCGCACCTTCACCCTGGACAGGGGTAGATCACACGGTTTCGGGTCTACGTCTACAAACTCATTCGCCCTATTCAGACTCGCTTTCGCTGCGGCTGCGGCTTCTCACCTTAACCTCGCTTGCAAACGTAACTCGCCGGTTCATTCTACAAAAGGCACGCCATCACTCATTAACGAGCTCTGACTTCTTGTAAGCACACGGTTTCAGGTTCTTTTTCACTCCGCTCCCGCGGTTCTTTTCACCTTTCCCTCACGGTACTGCTTCACTATCGGTCACCAGGGAGTATTTAGCCTTGGCAGATGGTCCTGCCGGATTCCGACGGGGTTTCACGTGTCCCGCCGTACTCAGGATCCCTCTAGGCATACGCTCGCTTTTGGCTACAGGGGTTTTACCTACTGTGCCGGGCCTTTCCAGACCGCTTCGCCTAACAAGCTTTTGCCACATCGAGGTCCTACAACCCCAAGGAGCAAGCTCCTTGGTTTGGGCTAATCCGCTTTCGCTCGCCGCTACTGACGGAATCACTTTTGTTTTCTTTTCCTGAGGGTACTTAGATGTTTCAGTTCCCCTCGTCTGCCTCCTATGTAGCTATGTATTCACTACATGGTACGTGAGTATTACCTCACGCGGGTTCCCCCATTCGGACATCCCCGGATCAAAGCCTGCTTACGGCTCCCCGAGGCGTTATCGTTGTTCGCCACGTCCTTCATCGGCTCCTGGTGCCTAGGCATCCTCCGTGTGCTCTTTATAGCTTAACCATGTTGCTCGTCGTTTCTATTTTGTCGCTCCGGTTGCGCTTCGCACAAATGTCGCTTGAAAATAGAAATACTCGCTTATAGCTAAAAGATCAACACATCGTTGCTTTGCTGCGGATGCAGCTCGCAACAGATGTTTCAGCGTTGTTGCTTTCGTTTCGTTATCCAGTTTTCAAGGAACAACATACATCTTCTGACAAAGACAATGGAAAATATACCACATTCGTCGAAAGATGTCAAACAAAATCTTTCATGGTGGAGCCAAGCGGGATCGAACCGCTGACCTCCTGCTTGCAAGGCAGGCGCTCTCCCAGCTGAGCTATGGCCCCATAATTAATATAAAGTTATGGTGGGCCCTAGTGGACTCGAACCACCGACCTCACCCTTATCAGGGGTGCGCTCTAACCAGCTGAGCTAAGGGCCCTTACATATAATCAAAACTAGTCATAAGAAAAGCCCACCCTTGGTGGGCTTGCTTGGCGACGTCCTACTCTCCCGGGACCCTGCGGTCCAAGTACCATCGGCGCTGGAAGGCTTAACGGTCGTGTTCGGGATGGGTACGCGTGGTTCCCTTCCGCCATCATCACCAAACCTTTTCTTGACTAGAAAGGCTTGCACCTTTCAAAACTGAACATGAGTGAGT